>JAIOSI010000198.1 GCA_021107695.1 bacterium | reverse complement strand
GAGTGCTAATCTTCCGCCGAGGCGATGGCTGGGGGGCAATTCCCTTCGCCATCGGAGGAAGCATCAGCGATCCCCAACCCCGCCTCGATACCGAACAGGCGAGAAAACTCGCCGCCGCCGAACCCCCAGCTTGAAGCTGGACACAGACTCGCGAGAACACGTAACGTTTTTCCAACGCTTACTCCCGCGCGTTGCCGCTCCCGTTGGTCGCTCTGTTACTCCATATTTAGCATAGAGTAGCGAACGAAGGGAGCGGACTGGCTCAGGGTTTTCTGGGCGAAGCCCAGTCCTGTGGTGCAGCACACTGCGCTGCCGTTCCCGTTGATCGCTTGCAACGGGTTAGGGTTGAAGAACCACCCGGATAGATATAAGATTTGCAGGGACACGGCGCGCCGTGTCCCTACGGTTGGCATCATTTCCGTATAATTGTGCCGCAGCCTGTATGCTTGCTCAATTCAAAGAGGGCGAACACAAGGTTCATCCCCCACATCAAAGGTTCCTGAACTAAATGACCTTTATCGAAACCACCGTTGAGATTGCCCGCGAGGCGGGAGGACTGCTCCGGGAGCTTGCCCGGCAGAAGCTCGTCGTCGATTACAAGGGCATCAACGATCTGGTAACCAACGCCGACCGTGCCTCCGAGAAGCTGATTCTCCATCGCCTGCGCATCGCCTTTCCCAACCATCAGGTGCTTGCCGAGGAGTCCGCCGGAGGGCGACCGCCGAAGCCGGAGCCGTTCCCGGAGTACCTCTGGGTGATCGACCCCCTCGACGGGACGACCAACTACGCCCACGGGCTGCCGCTCTACTGCGTCTCAATGGGGCTGCTGCATCACGGTCAGCCCTTCCTCGGAGTGGTTTACGATCCTGAACGCGATGAACTTTTCACCGGCGGTCCGGCGATTGGAGCCTTCCTCAACGGCAAGCCGATCAGCGTCTCTGCGGAGAAGGAGCTGGGGCGGTCTGTTCTGGCGACCGGCTTCCCCTACGACATCAAGACCAGTCCAGAGAACAATTTGGGCATATTTGGTCGTTTCTGCCTGCGCTGTCAGGCGGTGCGGCGGCTGGGGTCGGCGGCTCTCGATCTCTGCTATCTCGCCTGCGGGCGGCTCGATGGCTTCTGGGAGCTGAAGCTCCACCCCTGGGATACCGCTGCAGCGTGGGCGATTATCCTCGGTGCCGGAGGGAAGGTAACCGCTTACGACGGCAGCCCCTTCGACCCCTTTGCTCTGGAGACCCTGGCGACCAATGGACTCATTCACGACCAGATGGAGGCGGTACTCCATGAATAAGCTCTCTCAACGACGCTGGCGGTTGTTCCCGCTGGTGGGGCTGGCGGTTCTGCTTGTCCTGTTTACTTTGCCCGGTTGTGGTGAGGAGGAACCTCCCGCCGACAGTACACTGAACCTGACTGGTGAGACCCCTGAGGCTACCGCTGAGGTTGCTCCACCCCCGGCGGAGGAGTACGCCCGGGTAACCGAGGGACCGCTGAACCTGCGCCGGGAGCCGGATACCGAGGCGGCAATCCTGCGGCAGCTCTACACCGGGCTGCGTGTGGAAATCATCAGTCGTGGGAGACTGGAAGAGCTTGGCGGAGTCAGCGATTACTGGTACGAGGTGCGAACAGCGGAGGGCGAGGAGGGCTACGTCTTTGGAGCCTTCCTTAACCTGAACGCCGAGCCACCGGGGAGAGTCAACTCCCACGAGGAGATTGCCGAGCTTCCCCAGTCTTCGGGCGTTCCAGCGGGACTGGATGCCATTGCCCTCTACGCCGAGGCGGAGCGGCTCTCTTCAGCCGGAGATACCCGTCGGGCGGTTGATTACTACCTCGCCGCGCTGGAGCTGACCCCGGAGAACGCCGATGGTTACTTCGACCTGAGCGAGCTGTACTTCGAGGTGGAAGACTATCCCGATGCCGCCGCCGCCCTGGAGCATTTTATCAGGCTCCGCCCGGAGAGCTTCTGGGGGCATAACAACCTGGGGCTGGCGTACATCCGCTACAGCAACTATCCTCGTGCCATTGCCGTACTGGAGCGAGCGGTGCAGCTTTCACCGGAGGGTCGGACAGGCTCCGGAGTTACCTCGGCTCTTCAACTTAGCTACAAGAATCTGATTGCCGCCTATATGGCAAACGGCGACCCCGACGGAGCCGACCGCGCCCGTAGCCGCAGGGACGAGCTGTAGGGGAATTGATAAAGATATGAGTTGTCTCTTGCCCCCTCCCCAGCCCTCCCCCCAAAGGGGAGAGGGAGGACGGTATGAGCAAACTTTGCATTATGGGTCTGATTTTACCTGATAACACTTACCTGGAGACCTCGTGGACGGCATCTTCGGTTCAATCATCAGCTTTATTATCGCCCTGAGCGTGGTGGTCGCCATCCACGAGCTGGGGCATCTCTTCGCCGCCAAGCTCTTTGGCATCGGGGTTACCCGCTTCTCCATCGGCTTTGGCAAGCGGCTCTTCGGCATTCGCATCGGCGAGACCGACTACTGCGTCTCGATGATCCCCCTCGGCGGCTACGTGCGCCTTGCCGGGGATGAATCCCTCGATAAGCTCGTTGCCGAACCGAAGCATCTGAACTCTCACCCGATCTGGCAGCGGATTATCGTTTACATCGCTGGTCCGCTGGCGAACCTGATTCTGGCGATGCTCATCCTCTTTGTGATCAACGTTAGCGGCTACGACGAGCTGCGCTTCGAGCCAGCCATCGGAGCGGTGGAGGAAGACAGTGCCGCCGCCGAGGCGAAGCTGGAGGCTGGCGACTATCTGGTCTCGATCAACGGCACAGCGGTGGAGACGTGGAACGATGTCAGTCGCCTGATTGTCCTCGGCAGTGGGGCAGAGCTGGAGCTGGTACTTAACCGCGACGGCGAAGAGCTGACGGTCTTTGCCATGCCGAAGCTCAATCCAGAGACCGGAATGGGGCAGCTTGGTATTCGCCCGGCGGTGGACTCCCGGCTGAGTACGGTTACCGAGGTTGGTGAGGAGCTGGGGCTGCGAACCGGCGACCGAGTGGTCGGACTGGGCGAATGGGCGGTAAAGGACGCCTACGACTTCGACGCCGCACTGCGGGAGGTCATCGGTGAGCTGGATGCTGAAGCTCTCGCCGAGGCAGAGTCGATTCCTCTGCTGCTGGAGCGGAGTGGTGAGCAGATGGAGGTCGCGATTCCGCCACTCAACCTGACGGTCAGTGAGCGTGCCTTCACTCTCGGTGGCGAGGAGATTCACGTTAGCCTCGACCCGCTAACCTCCATCGGCATGGCGGCGGCGCAGACCGTCTCTCAGGCCGGAGAAATCTATCAGGTGCTGTACCTGCTGATCAGCCAGCGGATGCCGGCGAGCAAGGCAATCGGCGGAGCGATCTCCATCGCGGCGGCTTCTGGTAAAATGGCAGAGGCAGGATTAACCATCTTCCTGCGCTTCGTCGCCTACCTCTCGGTCATGCTCGGCGTGATGAACACCCTGCCGATTCCAATCCTCGACGGCGGGCATATCTCCCTGCTGATTCTGGAGAAGATTCGCCGCAAGCCGCTCTCGCTGCGTTCCCGACAAGTTGTCCAGCTGGCAGGGCTGGCGATCATCATCTTCATCACCTTCTTTGGTCTCTATGCCGACATCTCCCGCCTGGTGTCTTAGGCATCGACCTTCGGTCGGAACAGCTTGCGTTGAGTATAAATTCCACAGGTTTTACGCAGGGGCGCAGCGTGCTGCGCCCTTTACCAAATCTAAAAAAGCAGCCCCCTGTGGCTGCCCCTACAAAATCTTACCTACTCAAAAGGTTGTCCCAACACCTATTCCCCCCAGAAGTTCCGGCACCGCTCAACCTCAAACTCCGCACCCATTCTATCAAACAATCCGATAGCCTCGTCGAGGAGGTCCTTCGCCAGATCATCCTGTTTTTCGATCTGTGCCAGCTCTGCCAGGGAGCGCAGGGTCTTGCCCAGTTGCCAGGGGGTTTCGCTCCGGCGGAAGGCTCGCTCCGCCCGGGTCAACAGTTCTTTCGCCTTCTCGTACTCTCCCAGAGCCAGCATGCTTTATCCACTCTGTCTGTTACCTGGGAAAGACCGCTTATACCGGAGTATCCGACAATAGCTGCTAAGACGATCACCAGTGCAAATCCTATCATTATCATATTACTTATTTTCATATCTTTCATTTTACCGAGCATGATTCACTTCTCCTGTTAATTATATGTGTTTTGAATGTGGTTATTGTGTTTGCTTTT
>JAIOSI010000109.1 GCA_021107695.1 bacterium | reverse complement strand
GTTCAGGTAAGTTTGGGCTAATCGTCAGATAAAGTTCGGCGGTTTCCGCCGCTCGTTCATCGCGGGCAAGACCGGGAACCCAGAGTACGCCCTCATCGTCGGCAACCACCGGACGGAAGGGACGCTCCCAACCCGGTGTTCGGGCTTCGGTAAAGAGCTTCTTCAGTTTCTTGGTTCCGGTTCCGGAAAGGCGCAGGGCATCGCCCGGTTCCCGCGTGCGCAGGGTCAGTGGGAGCATCTCGCCGCTGACCGCCAAGGAGCCATACTCGCTCTTTACGGAACGTTTCTTCAGTTGAACGGTGTACTCGCCCCAGTTCCAGCGTCCGGGGGATTCGATCTCTAAGGGAACCGGAGGTTTTGGCACCGCCGGGGGCTGGAAGAGACAGATTTTATTCCAGCTACGCCGAATCCGCCAGCGATGGGGCAAATCTACCGCCCCCTGTTCGTTGCTTCCCTGAATCAGGTGAACCATCTCTTCGAGATGGGTACTGGTCAGATAGCCCCGCCAGCCGACCGCCTTTGCCCAGAGCGCGCGGAGAGCCTCGAAGAGAGCGGCTTCTTTGCTCCGTGCCAGGGGAATAAGCGAATACACCGTCCCCCAGGGACCCGTAGAGAGCCAGGCTTTGTTGGCAAGCTCGTCACCAACCTCACGCAGGTACTCTCGCTGACGACGGAGAATCAGGGCTGCGCGGGAGATGTTGGCGACAACCTCGGAATTGATCTGACTCAGTAGTGGCAGCACCTCGTGGCGTACCAGGTTGCGAGAAATGGAGCGGTCTTCGTTGCTGGGGTCTTCGTTCCAGTTCAGTTCACGGCTCGTGAGGAACTCACGAAGATGCCGATGGGTGATGTTAAGGAATGGCCGCCAGAGGAGACCGTCCAGCGTGGACATCCCGCCGAGGCCGTCCAGCCCGGAACCTCGGGTCAGGTTGACGATTACCGTCTCGACCTGATCCTCAATGGTGTGTCCCAGGGCGATCTGGCTGAAACCCTCTTCCTCTGCCAGCTTGCGCAGGAAGAGATAGCGTGCCTCACGGGCAGCGGCTTCATTGCTCAGACTGCCGCGCCAGCGGCGGATGTAAAACTCCAGCCCCAGCTTCTCGGAAAGCTCCATCACGAAGGCAGAGTCGGTCAGGGAGCCGTGGCGCAGTCCGTGGTCAAAGTGCGCCACCGCCAAGCCCAAACCCAGATCAGCCTCGACCAGTGAGTAGAGCAGAGCCACGGAATCGGCACCACCGCTCACGGCGATAAGAACCCGTGAACCCGCCACCGGGGCGGTTTTCTTAAGAACTTCGGACAAGACTTTAGCTGCTTTGGTCATCTGGTTTCTACTTCGCTCAAGTGCGTATTTAGTTCGTTAAGAATGCTTTCGATAGACTCGGCGGAATGCCCCTTATTGGTCAGCAGCTCACCGATGCTGCCCCAGAACGGCTCACCGCAGCGCAGGCAGACGATCCCTCGCTGGAGGAGCCAGTCGGCGGCGAGGGGGTGTTCCTCCAGCAGAAGTTCAACGCTAATCTTGTGGTCAATCATGTGGTTACTCTACTTCTCAGCGAGGTAGTCGTTTAGCCAGCCGAGGAAGGCATCTATCTGCTCCGGGCGGAAGTGCTTGCCCGCCATCAGTTCGCCCAGGGTTCCCCGAAAGACCTCACCACAGCGCACGCAGACGATGCCCTTTTGCGCCAGCCAGGCTGCCGCCATAGGATGGTTGTCAATCAGTTTCTCAACGGAGGTCTCTCGGCTAACGATGGGCATGGTCCTCCTGAGCGGTAAGGTTGTAGATACTGGTGTCAGTTCCTCACCCCGATCCGTGGGACGAGTCCCATCCCAAAAGGGGAGAGGGGAAGCGTTGATAGCTGCAAAAGTGTGATGCAACGCACCGCGTTGCTAGAAATCTACGCCTTCGGGGATTCTAAGCGACCAACGGGAGCGGATACGCGGGAACGATTGTAAATACAGGACGCTGTTTGGTCGCGAATCTATGTCCAGCTTTAAGCTGGTTAGAAATCTACGCCTTCGGGGGATTCTAAGCGACCAGCGGGAGCGGATTTGCTCAAGGGGTTCTGACGCGAAGCGTCAGTCCTGTGATGCAACGCACCGCGTTGCTAGAAATCTACGCCTTCGGGGAACTCTTCCATCCCCATTAACATTTCATCGGTTAGCTCTTCGACGGGGTCGAGGAGATAGTTATCGCCCAGTTCTTTCTCTCCGGGGTCGGGGAAGCGCAGGGTCTTGAGCATCTTTTGGAGTTCCAAACGAATCTGAGCTTCGTCCTCTGCCAGACAGCCCGCGTCGAGGAACCAGTAGCGTTGGTCAACGAAGTAGAGCCGCTCCAGATGAAACTGCTCAACGCCATCGGTGAGGTCGTGATAGGTGTACTCGGCGGCAAGGTACGGCTCGGTGTAGAGGCGCGGCTGGCTGTCGTTCTCCAGGATTGCCTCGTTGTTGGCTATTTCAATCTGCTCGCGGAGGAGGTCCGCCAGCTCGGCGAGGAACTCCGCTTCGCCATCGGTGTCTCGCACGACGGATTCGGAGGAGGAGCCGAGTCCGCCATAGTAGAGTTTGAACTCGCCCAGCAGACTGGTGTAGTAGTAGCGGCGCAGGAAGAGGGCATCGTCCGCCAGCACCTGCCGCCACTCACCGTTGGGAGCAACCACGGAGATCCGCCCCCAGCTGACTTCGTAGGGCGTTTCCCGTGGCTCGTACTCGCAACCCAGAAGGAGCAGGGTCGCCAGGATGACCAATACCAAGAGGACTCTTCGCATAGCTATTCCGTTAAAATGCTTTTCAAAGCACCGCCAGCCGATGATACTCCAACGAAGGTGGATTAGTCCAGTATTCCCAGAAGACGACATTGTGGTACAATCATTTGCCTTAGTCAAAATGCTACGGAGGATTGCTTATGTGCGGTATCGTCGGTTATGTGGGAAATAAAGACGCTCAGTCCGTCCTGATGGTCGGGC
>JAIOSI010000181.1 GCA_021107695.1 bacterium | reverse complement strand
GTGCATCACGGTCTGTCCCTTCGCCGCACTAGAGATGGACGGCGATGTAGCAAAGGTCAACGACCTCTGTACCGACTGCGGTGCCTGCGTCGAGAGCTGTCCCGTTGAGGCAATCGTCCTCGACCGACCGGAGTCCAGCGGTGGCATGGAGCTTGACGACTATCGGGGAGTCTGGGTCGCCGTGGAACATTTCGACAGCAAGGTCGCTCATGTCAGCCTGGAGCTGCTGGGCAAGGGTCGGGAGCTTGCCAACGAGCTGGAGGTTCCGCTCTCCGCCCTGCTCCTGAGCAACACCGCCGACGGACTGGTGGACGACCTCTTCGCCCACGGGGCGGACAACGTCCACCTGGTGGAGAATCCCCTCTTCGACCACTACAATACCGACGGTTACGTAAAGTCAGCGGCGGAGATTATTGAGAAGTACAAGCCTGAGGTGATCCTCTTCGGAGCCACCAACAACGGGCGCGACTTCGCCGGAGCCTTGGCCACCCGCCTGAGAACCGGACTCACTGCCGACTGCACCGGGCTTTCCATCGACAGGGAACATCGCCGCCTGCTCCAGACCCGCCCCGCCTTCGGCGGTAACATCATGGCGACGATTATCTGCCCGAAGCACCGTCCGCAGATGGCGACGGTACGGGCGAAGGTCTTCCCTGCACCGGAACCGACCAAGCGGAAAGGCAAGCTGATCAAGAGCGAAACCACCCTTATAAAGGATGACCTGCGGACCTTCCTGCGGGAGTTCATCGCCACCGAGGCAGGCTTTAACATCGCCGACGCGAAGATCATCGTCTCCGGTGGACGGGGCGTGGGCAAGCCGGAGAAGTTCAAGATCATCTACGACCTGGCAGAGGCTCTCGGTGGAGCCGTCGGTGCCAGCCGTGCCGCCGTTGACGCGGAATGGATCGACTATCCCCATCAGGTCGGTCAGACCGGACGCACCGTCCGCCCGAAGCTCTACATCGCCTGTGGCATCTCCGGGGCGATTCAGCACCTCGCCGGAATGAAGACCGCCGAGTACATCGTCGCCATCAACAAAGATGCCAGCGCGCCGATCTTCGACTACGCTCACTTTGGTATCGTCGGCGACCTCCACGTGGTCATCCCAGAGCTGATAAAGCAACTGAAGTAGCAACGCAGTGCGTTGCCAGCTTGAAGCTGTAGTCCCCTCTCCCCTTTGGGGAGAGGGCTAGGGTGAGGGGCAGAATAAACCATCGACCACCTGAGGTCTATCGAGAACGTACACCATTAGCGATAGCCCCCCTCTCCGACCCTCCCCCCATAGGGGGAGGGAGAAAACCTCGTGTCCTTACAGACAGACCCAAACGGCATTATCATTCTTACCAAAGCTACACGCTAACCACCAAGGAGTTTTGTGAACGGAAACGAAGAAGGCGGCGGGATGACCGGTCGGTTGATCATCGCCGTGGTACTCTCAATTGTCGTGATGATCGGAATCAACTTCCTCTTCCCCGCTGAAGAAGAACCGGCGACCAGTGAGCAGATTGCCGAAGGTCAGCTTTCCCTTGAAGCTGCCGGAGATGCCGCTGCCGATGGTGCTGTTGCCACAGAAGCAGCTACTCCCGCGACCGAGGCTCCGGTAGAAGGCGCAGAAGCGATTCCTGTGCCAGTCGCTTCGGAGGCAACCAGCCTGACGACGGCGAAGGATGGCACCACCGCTCCTGTTCCCCCGCCGGGAACACCCGCGACGGTGGAAACCGCTGTACCTATCGCCGACCAGTACAAGGGCGAGCTGCTGGTTACCAGCGAGACCGACCTGGCGAGCGTGCGCTTCTCCAACATCGGTGGAGCGATCCGTTCCGTAACCCTCAAAGAACATCAGGATTACGACGGAACCCAGCTGACCCTGTTCAACAAGCTCTCCGGCGAGTACTTCCCCGGAATGCTCACGGTGAACGGCGTTGACCCCCAGATGGTTTACGATTCCAACCTGCCGTCGGGGCATCAGACAATCACTTGATACGAGCAGCTGACCCTGCGCTATTACACCTGGGTCGGCGCGGCGCGAGTGGTCAAGAGCTACACCCTACGCGGCGATTCGTACCTCGGCTTCCTCGACCTCGATGTCAGCAGCTCCACGGTGGCAGCCCATCGCCTCGACCTCCAGCTGGGAACCGGGCTGGATCGTCAGGGCGAGATGCGCGAGGCGATCAAAGACACCCTGGTTACAATGGCTCTGATCGGCGATGACGAATTCGAAGAAAACCCGGGCAGCAACGACCTCGAAGAGCTTTCCGGCGTGATTGGGAATGTTGCCATCTGCGACCAGTACTTCGCCTTTGCCCTCAAGCCAACGGTTGGCTTCACCGGGCGGATGGCACTGGAGCCTATCGCCGCCGAGCCGCAGATTGCCAACACCGTGCTGAACTTCACCACCGACGCAGCGGGTAATTTTAACGAACACTTCCTGATGTACGTCGGACCGAAGAGCTACGATAGCCTCGATGCCCTGGGGATGGCGAACGTCGTCAACCTCGGCTGGAGCTTCATCGCTCCGCTCTCCATCGGGGCGTTGAAGCTGCTCAATCTCTTCTACTCCTTCCTCGGCAACTATGGGCTGGCGATCCTGTTGCTGACCCTGGTGCTGAAGCTGGCACTCTTCCCGCTGACCAACCGCAGCTTCAAGTCCTCGATGGCGATGCAGCGGCTGGCACCCCGGGTCGAGGCAATCAAGCAGAAGTACGCCAACGATCAGCAGCGAGCCAACACCGAGGTCATGGAGCTGTACAAGAAGCACAAGGTCTCGCCGCTGGGTGGCTGCCTACCTCTGCTGCTTCAGATGCCGGTCTTCATCTCCCTCTTCGGCGCGCTGCGCAACGCCGTGGAGCTGCGCGGAGCGAGCTTCCTCTGGATCAGCGATCTCACTCTGCCCGACGCTCTCTTCTCCTGGGGTCTCGACATTCCCCTCATCGGCTCGACCTTCAACCTGCTGCCCCTGTTCATGATCGCCGCGATGTGGTTCCAGAACAAGCAGATGGCGAAGCGGGGAACCCAGCAGGCGGGATTCACCAAGTACCTGCCCTTCATCTTCGGCGTGATGTTCTACCAGATGCCGTCGGGACTGGTGCTGTACTGGGTCTTTAACACCGTCCTGACCATCGGTCAGCAGGCGTTGATTATTCGCAAGCAGGATCAGAATCAGGCTCTGGTTGAAGCCTCAATCCCGCGCGGTAAAAAGGGCAAGAAGAACCCTCAGGAACCGCTGGCGGTCGTTGACGCTCAGGCTGTAGCTGAAAGGCCAAAACCCAGCCACGACGTCAGCTGCGACAAGTGCAACCACAAAACCACCTGGAGCAAGACCAAGCGGCGAAGCTTTATCAACGTCAACCTGCGCACCGGAGGCAACGGCGATGTGCAAGGAGTTTACTGTCCCAAGTGCGGCAACGCCCTCGCCCTGGCAATTGACGACGACGACCGTTATGTTATGGCAGGCGGCGATTGGGAGGTTCCACCACCGAGCAAGAACGACGACTCCTGGGGCAAGATACTTCCTTCCCCGAATCCCGGAGAAGGCGACTACCGCAAGGTAAAGTAGCAACGCAGTGCGTTGCATCACAAGACCGGGCTGCGCCGGTCAAACCTTGAAAAGGTCCGCTCCCGATGGTCGCTCAAATCGGCTGATTTTACGTAGGGGCGCAGCGTGCTGCGCCCTTTTGCAACAAATAGCCCCCTCCCCCTACTGGGGGGAGGGATTAAGGGAGGGGGGCTATCGCTAACCAGCGTTAATTCCCCCAACACTACTGAGTGGCAGATGGTTTAGTCACTCAATATCCTCGGTATCGTCAAACCCACCACCGTAGGAGCGAACCTTGTGTTTGCCCAGAGTACGCTGATGGTGGAAGACGGCTTGATTTTGTGCTATCCTCTTAATGAGAGGAGGGACTATGGAATATCTGGATGAAATTGGCGTTCTGTTGCTCGGCGTTGCCCTGCTGATTATCGCCATCGCCGTG
>JAIOSI010000259.1 GCA_021107695.1 bacterium | reverse complement strand
GAGCTGCTCAAGGGCGAATTGGTGCGGTTGGCAAACAAGCTGCGGAAGCTTCGCAAGGATCTTGCCTCAGCGGAGAAGAAAGCGGCGGGAGCGGACAATCTTCAGCTTGCCGGACAGCTTCTCCTCGCCCGACCAAATGTTCGCGCGCTGGCAGAAGCCAGCTTTGAGCTACCCGATGGTGCAATCGTTGAGCTGAACCCAAGGCTGAGCTGGCTCGCCAACGCTCAGGAACTCTTTAAGCGTTCCCGCCGTCATCGCCGCGCCCTGACCCATGTGGATCGCCTGAGCGGACTGATTGCCGCCCTGGATGAAGAGTACGAAGAGCTGATTACCTCGCTGAAACCAGAGGTCGCAATCGAGCAGCTCTCCCGACTTTACATTCGCTATCGCAAGCAGGAGAAACCAGCGGGACGAGGCGGCGAGAAGCTGCCCCCGAAGGTCAGCTATCACAAGCTGGATAACGGTCTAAAGATGTATTGGGGGCGGGATGGCGTGGCGAATCAGTACGTAACCTTCCGCCTCGCCAGCCCCGGAGACTGGTGGTTCCATGTTCAACAGGGACCGGGGTGTCATGTGATCATCAAGCGACCGGACCGAAACTACCAGCTGAACCTCGACACCATAGAGGTTGCCGCCCGCACGGCGGTTCGGCACTCGCAGATGCGCACCAGCTCTCACGTTCCGGTGGTCTATACCGAACGCCGCTACGTCCGCCATCGTCGTGGAGCACCGGGAGCGGTCTTCTACGAGCGCGAGAAGGTCTTCTACGTGGACGAACTGTAGGGAGGAATGTAATGAACATAACCAACATTGGTAGCACCACCGCCAAGGCACTGCTCCCATCAAAAAATGGAGGATACTATACAGCATCGAGGAAAATCATTGAAGGGGAAATCGAGATTGAACGAAGACTGCCTTATGAAGGAACAATAACCGTCAAGCCCGGCGACCGAATCGAGCCAAATACCACCGTAGGCGTAAACAAATACGCGCCGCCTAAGCTGTACATCCTGAACCTCAACAAGGTAACCGATGGCTCGGAGCCGCTCACCAAGGCGGAACTCAACAATGGTCTCCTTGTGAAAGTGGGGGATATAATTCGCCCGGGACAGACGCTGTTCAAAACCAAGGCAAAGAACATTCTCGGTAATCCACGCCACTTTATCTCTCCGGTCCGGGGTCGGATTACCAAAATAGAGCCTAACGGTGTAATCACCGCTCGCGAGGTTCAGGATTACGATGGTAAGCTTCACGTGCTGGAGATTGCCAGCGTATTAAAGGTGAGACCCAAGCATATTGCGGGATACCTGAAGTTCAAATTGGGAGATTTCATCGAAACAGATCGAGTGGTTGCTCAAAGATATGAAAAGGTTGCCACGGCATCGGTAACCTCCCCCACCACAGGGATATTGAAGGAGATCGATATGATCAAAGGCTCGGTAACCATTCAATATGACCTCAACCCAGTGATTCTCAAATCCTTTGTGTCCGGGGTTGTTTCCAGAGTGGAAGAGAACCACTGCGCCTGGATAAAGGATAATAAGAAAACCCTTACGGGCATCATTGGCTTTGGAGGCGAAGCCTGGGGCGAACTGGTAACCGTAGAGAAGAGTGCTGGATTGACCGAAGCATACAGAGGGATGATTGCCGTAAGCTACCAGCCGATTGATGAGGATTTTCTACAGAAAGCCAGCAGCTATGGAGTTGCTGGCATCGTCGCCCCTTCTCTCCACAATTCAGACTGGGTGTCGTTCTATGGTGAGGAGATGGGGGTTGCCCTGACCGGAGATGAAGATATCCCCTTCACCCTGATTCTTACCGAGGGATTTGGGCAGATCGAGATGAATGAGACATACCGGAACTTCTTCGCCGGGGCAAAGGGTAAAGTCGCCTCCCTTTCGGGCAGAACCCAGATTCGCGCCGGAGTAACACGCCCACAAATAATTGTAGACCACTAGCTGCCCCTGCGTTAGCTTCGCCCCGCCTTGACTGAACCTCGGTGCAGGACTATACTGCCTGCACAGAGTTGATCAGGAATGGAGATTATGGCTCAGTTTGACAAACACGTGAACATAACCGACTCTCGGCATATTCTGATAACCGACATCGGCAGCACCACCACCAAGGCGTTGCTGATTTCTAGGAATGCCGACCGCTACGATTTCTCCGCTATCGCTAAGAGTCCGACCACCGTTGAAAAGCCCTTTGAGGATGTCAAGATAGGGCTTCTCCGGGCAGTCAAAAGTATAGAAACAGAAACGGGGATAGAGCTAATCAGGGACAACAAAATCTCGGTTCCCTACCTGACCACCTCCTCGGCGGGCGGGGGGCTACAGATTCTGGTATTTGGAAACTCTGCCATTGAAACTGGCAGAATAGCTCAGATGACCGCCAACGGAGCAGGGGGGGTAATTTTAAGAACCCTGACCATTGACGACCAGATACTAGCCGTTGATAAGATGCGGTTCATTCAGGAGTTAAACCCCGACCTCGTGTTGATGGCTGGCGGAGTGGACGGAGGAGCCATATCAGGGGTGGTAAGACTGGCAGAATTATTAACCATCGCCGATCCCGACCCCAAGTTCGGTTCTTCAGAGCGAATCCCCCTGGTCTTCTGTGGAAATAAGGATGCCCGCGACTACGTTACTGGAACCCTGAAGGAAAACTTCGATTTGCATATCGTGGATAATGTCAGACCGGACTTCAACACCCTGAACCTGACTCCTGCCAGAGAGAAAATACACGACTTGTTCATGGAAAATGTAATGGAGCGTGCGCCGGGCTATGATGGTCTCAAGAAATGGGTTTCAGCGGACATCCTGCCAACTCCGGTGGGGGTTGAAAAGATTCAGAAGCTGTACTCTGAAAAACTTGGCAAGAATGTGATGATCGTTGATATGGGTGGAGCCACCACCGACATCTTCTCCAACATCGCCGGAGATTACTACAGAACCGTCGCCGCCAACATCGGGATGAGCTACTCGGTATCCAATATCCTCAAAGAGGCAGGGACTGAGAGAATCATGCGCCACCTGCCAGAGGACTACAGCGAGCGAGATGTACGAGACTACATTGCCAATAAAACCCTCAACCCCACCTATGTTCCAACGAATAACACAGAGAATCTGGTGGAACATGCCACGGCCATAGAGGGTCTGAAAGTAGCCCTGCTACAGCATCAGGAGATGAACTTCAGGGTAGCTAAGTTAAGTCGGCGGGATCGCCTTAAAAAACTCCTCAACAGCAACCAGTTCGAAGACGTGCTAATAACCCCGGCCGATAAGCTCTTTCAACTTTCCGAGATTGACCTGATTATCGGCGTGGGAGGAATCTTTGCCCATGTAGAATCTCCTTCCGAGGCATTCTGGATGCTCGTCGAAGGCTTCAATCCTCGTGGAGTTGTAAAGTTAGCGATTGACTCTTCTTTCAGTATCCCTCATATGGGTGTGTTCGCTAGTATAGACCCGGATTCCGCCCTTGAATTGTTTATCAAAGAGTGCCTGATGGAGCTGGGATACATTGTCGCTCCAACGGGAAAGATTAAACCCGGCAAGACGGTGCTGACGGTCAGGGATAAAAATACAGGGCG
>JAIOSI010000193.1 GCA_021107695.1 bacterium | reverse complement strand
AGCCCGTGGCGGACCGAATTCAAGGTCGTAGTACGACTCCGCTAACGAGGCATAACCACTGGTCAGCGTGCCGTCAGAGTCAAGGCGCAGTAGATACTCTCCCTCTGGCTGTTGAAGGACAACCTCCGCAGTACCGTCATCGGCAAGCACCAATTCCGCTTCGGCATCAAGGTACTCGTCGGACAGATACTCCCCGGAGAGGAGGAAGGCCACCATCACCGCCGATTCCGCCTCCTTATCACTCAGCCACCGCACCGCGCCGCCGAAGCTCTTCTCGAAGGCTCCCGCCGCACCGAGGACAACCTCACCCCGGTCGGCACCCTCGACGATCTCCCGCCGGAGGTAAACCGAGCCATCCTCCCGCAGGTACTCGAACCTTGCCACCGATTCGACATCGTAGATTCGCAAGACGACATCCCAGCTACCAGAGAGGGGCAGCGGCTCCTCACCCAGAACCAGCTCGCGGTGAGCCTCCCAGGGATCAGCGGCGGAGGATTCTGGCTGGCAGGCGGTCAGGGATAGCAGCAGGGCAAGCGGCATGAAGAGCTTTTTCATAACAATCTCCTTTTAGCGACGGACTATAACACAGCCGTCCCCTTGCCAGCAGCCTGTTCAGACGCTAAACTCCGCCCATGGACATCCTCATCCACGCCTGTTGCGCAATCTGCCTGCTGGAGCCAGCCCGCCTGCTCCGTGCCGAGGGGCATACGCTTCAGGTCGCCTGGCTGAACCCGAACATCCAGCCCCACGAGGAACACGACCGCCGCCTCAACGCCCTGCTCACCGTAACCGAGCTGCTGGAACTCCCCCTCACCCGGCTGCCCGAACTCACCTATGAACCGCCCACAGAGACGCTCTCCGTCGACCGCTGCGCCTACTGCTACCGCCTGCGCCTGCTGCCCATCGCCCGGCTGGCGAAACAACTCGGCATGGCGTTCACCACCACCCTGCTCTACTCCAAATACCAGCGTCACGACGTCGTCCGCCGGGTTGCCGAAGAGATCGCCGCCAACCTCGACGTACCATTCTTCTATCAGAACTGGCGACCTCGCTTTAATCAGGGGCAGAGCCGCGCCCGGCAGCTACAGATCTACCGCCAGAGATACTGCGGCTGTGAAGCCAGCTTGAAGTTACGAAACGGCAGGCATTAAAATGCCTGCCCTACATTAACCTTGAGGATATCAACTGTATAGGCACGGCAAGCCTACGACATCTAACAAGAAAAAGGAGAGGCAAAAAGCCCCTCCTCTTGAATACACTAAACCATCGCTGCCGCTATGTTCCCGGCAGCTTCTCAAACTCCTCACGCAGGTATTGGAGGTCGTAATACTTATCGGCGGCGTTGATCAGCTCGATCGCCACCATGCCCCGGGTCGAGACCACGATGATTTCCTTACCCTTCGTCCGTAGCAGCTCCAGGGCGCGTTCGAAGTCGGAATCGCCGGAGAAGATGATCGCCTTGTCGTAGTTCTCTGCCGTGTTGAACATATCCACGACCATCTCGATATCCAGATTCGCCTTGCGAACCTCTTCACCAGAGTCCATGTCGAAGATGATCTTCACGGTCTTCCTCCGGACGGTGTAGCTCATCATCGTCAGCGCGTTGAGGAAGTTCTCCTCCTTCGACTCCGTAGGATTCTGAACCCCGGTAAAGTAAAAAGCGTTGTAGAGGTTGTCCGGATTCGGCACGAAGTAGTGCAGGATGCGCTTGTAGTCGAGATGCCAGCCCAGCTTCTTTTGCGCGTAAAACATATTCACGCCGTCAACAAACAGGGCGACCTTAATCAATCGCCCGTTCCTGTCAACCTGCGCGTTTGTAACGGGACCGTCGAATACACCACCCATCGGGTTGTTGAACTCCATAAATCTCCTTACCTATCTAAGCCTTGAATAACACTTTGTATTGCCGAAACAGATTCAAAGCTCGTGTATGGAACAGAGTGGAACCACGAAGTGTCAAGGTAACAAACCCCCCTAACAGTGTCAAGCAGCGCGGTGCGCTGCACTACAGACTCGCGGTAACCACCCTTCTTCATTCTAAGACTAACACCCGCGTTTGACCGCTCCCGTTGGTCGCTGCCCTTTCTCCCTCTCCTCTTTGGGGAGAGGGTCGGGGTGAAGGGTGAATTGACAAAGGGCGAAGACAAGCTTCGCCCCTACAACCCAATTCTTACCATAGCAAAGAGACCGCCCGAAGGCGGTCTCGATTGATACTTTGTTCAAGTGCTTATCGTTTAGCGGCTGATGACCGCCCGGCTGGTTACCGTCTGCTCGTCGGTCTTGAGCTGGAGCAGGTAGATACCAGCGGCGTTGCCCTCGGCGTTCCAGGTAACGCTGTGGCGTCCGGCGTTCATTTCACCACTGACCAGGGTCTCGACCAGACGACCGGAGAGATCGTAAACCGAGAGCTCGACGCGGCTGTCGGTTGCCAGCTCGAAGGGAACCACGGTGCTGCTGACCACCGGACTGGGATAGTTGTGTCCCAGGGTGGTACGGAGCGCGGCATCGCCCATCGCGATGGCAGAGATCGGTCCGAAGGTGTTCACGGTACCATCGAGGTCGATGATCTCCAGGCTGTAGTCGTACTCCTCACCAGCGATAACGCTGGCATCGAGGTAGTTGTTACTACTCAGGAGGGTGCCGTTGAGTTGGTTGCCCTCACGAAGCAGGTTGTAGCCCAGGATGTCGCCTTCGGCGTTCCAGGAGAGGAGGATACCCTCTTCACGAGCGTTGGCGAACAGCTCGGCGTTCTCTACACCGGAACCACTGGCGGCAACGGCGAAGTTGTCGAAGTAGAAACCTTCTCTGGTTTGGCTACTGTCAGAGGTGAAGCGGAAGCGGAGGTAGAGAATCTGTCCGACATAGGAGGAAAGGTTGTAGCTCTCCGCCGTCCAGCTTGACTGCGTTCCGTTGAAGGTGTCCAGGGTCGTCCAGCCCTTGCTGTCGCTGCCGATCTCGACGTAAACGTAGTCGTAGCTGCTCTCCAGATCGTACTTTGTCTGGAAGACCAGCCAGCCGTCGGTGGGGATGAAGACCGGTGTGGTCATGATCCAGGAGTTCTGATTATCGACGTAATCGCCGGAACCGGTGGAGCCGCACTTCCAGGAGTGGTCGCTGTTGTAGCCGTCTTCGGTGGAGATGTGCCACTGATCGGCGGTTCCACCATGAGTCCACTTGCCGTCGCCATCCTCGGCGTTGTCGAAGAAGCCAGAGCCAACAGCAATCGCAAAGCCGAGAGCCTCGGAATAGCCGCCATTAGCGGTAACTGCCAGGTCGGCATTGGTGTTGTAGGGGTCGGGGCAGCTGGAGAGAACCTCAAAGACGAAATCAGCACTGGCTGTAGCGTTGCTGGCAATGTTGCCGTAGGAACCGT
>JAIOSI010000163.1 GCA_021107695.1 bacterium | reverse complement strand
ACTTGGCTTGCCGCGCTGGCACACCTCCGCCACACCCTGACCGAGCTAAAGCTGACCCGGCAGCCCCGACTGGTGCTGGAGCTTTCCCTGGTCGAGCTTTCCCAGCTTCCCCAACTGATGTCGGTAGCCGAGCTGGCAAAGAAGCTGGTAACAGCGGAAGCCGCCGAGCCAAGCCGCTGGAAGCAGGTAAAAAAAAACTCCCCAATAGCGGAGAAGCCGAATAAGCAGATCGAAGCAAATGATGCAACCCACTGGGACGAGCTGCTCAAGGTGGTCAATCACGAGAATCCGAACCTGGCAGCCTTCGCCCGTGAGGCAGCTGAGGTGAAGCTCGACGGTGATCGCCTCCACCTGCGTTTTGCCACCGAGGACGAGTATCACTACGAGCAGCTGCACCGGATGGAAAACTTCCGCGAGCTGGAGAAGATCGCCGGGCGATTCTACGGTCGTGAAATCACGATTGATTCGACGCTGGGTGCCGAGGCAATCGTCAGCTCTGACCAAAGTAGGCGGACTACACCAAGGCGAACGAACTCCAAAAGCCCCGGCGCGCTGGATGTTCTCTCCGATTCCGGTCGCCAGACCGTGGAGCAGGTAACGGAGTTCTTCGACGCCAGCGTGGAAGTGATTAAAGAGCGATAGTGATAAGCAAAACGAGTTAATGTAGGGCGGGTATTTTAATGCCCGCCGCAAGATGAGCGAAACTCATCTAACCAACGAACATAAAAGGAGTTGCAACATGGCTAAAAGTGGTGGGATGGGCGATCTGATGAAGATGCAGCAGAAGCTCGCCGAGGTGCAGGAGGGTCTGCGCGGCAAGACCGTCGAGGGTGCCGCTGGCGGCGGGATGGTCAAGGCAACGCTCAACGGGCATCACGAGGTCATCGGTGTGCGCATCGACCCGGTCTCCGTTGATCCCGACGATCTGGAGCTTCTCGAAGACCTGATCGTCGCCGCCATCGCCGACGGTCGCGCGAAGGCCGAAGAGATGGCAGCCGAGGAGATGCGCAACGCCGTCAGCGAGATGGGGCTTCCCCCGATGCTCGCCAACCAGCTGCTGGGTCAGTAGCTACAAGGATTTTGACACTGGTGATAGTGAAGTAGGGGCCGACCTTTAGGTCGGCCCGCAGAATCGGCTAGAGTACAAAACGACAGAGACTGCCTTAATGGCTTATCTCTCAGTCGTTTTTTTGCAACGCCAGCAGATTCAGCTCGTGCATTCGCCGGACCCACGGTGGCGGGCTGGAGTCGGGCAGCAGCTCCACCAGCGGCACTGCTTCTAACCACTCCGGAGAAGGCTCGTCAGCGTTGGCTGGTAAGGGTATCCGGGGCAAATCCGCCGTCAGTTCAAAGAGCCGTCGAAGGTAGCTCAGATTCCCGACCAGTGCCTGCTCCACCTGTACGCCTGTCAGAACCGCGCCGTGTCCGGGAACGATCCTCCGGCAATCCAGTTCACGGAGTCGCTCCAGCACTCCAACCAACTTCCAGGGATCGCCCCAGAAGAAGTAAGGCAGAGCGGGCTTATCCGGGCTGCTGCCAGCGAGGAGGTTATCGCCGACGATTGCCAGCCGTTCCTCTGGCTCAAAGAGAATCAGCGAATCCGGGCTGTGTCCGGGAGAGTGAATCAGCCGCAGCTTCCTCTTCCCGACCCGCAGGGTCAGCTCCCGATCGACCAGCAGTTGCGGGTTAAGCTGGGCGGAGAAATCTATCTTCGCCGGGCGACGGGCGATCATCCCATACTCCCGGCTCAGGGTCTCCCGGCAGAGCCGCTGGGCAATCAGCGGAGCCGTGGTTCCTTCGAGGACTCCCCTGTTGCCGCCGCAGTGGTCGCTGTGCCAGTGGGTATTGACCAGGGCAACGATCTGCGCCTCGGCTTCCTCTTCAACAAAGCGGCGAATCTCCCGCCCCTGAGTTACCGTGGCGGTGGAGTCAACCACCACCGCCTCGCCTTCGTCGATCAAGGCAACGGCGTTGACCCACATCGGGCTGCCAGTGAAGACATGGAGTCCCGAATCAAGAGGTTGGTGTTCGAGCTTCATTAATTAAGACCCTTACAAAATGCAGAAATGGTAAGTATGCAGATACGATGCCACATGGAAGGTCAATGTAGGGCGGGCATTTTAATGCCCGCCGCGAGATGGACAAAGTCCATCTTCTAACAATGTCTCCAACCATCCTCCCACTAGCCGTTCCAGACCGTGAGCAGGGCGAAGAGGAAGAGACCGAAGTAGATCAGCCCGCCGAAGAACGCCACCTTGGGGTGCTTCCGCGCCAGGGTGAGGGCGTCGTAAAGCGGATTGAAGGCGACGCCGAAGCGGTAAATCTCCATGATCGATTTCTTCAGCTTCGGCAGCTCCGCCTTTGCCTCGTCGAGGTTCTCCTCCTTCAACGACCGCTCCAGCCGCCCAAAGCTCGCCTTGAACTCCCCCTTCACCGTCCGCTTCTTCTTTGGTTGAGCGTCGAGCTGCTGGGCCTCGTCAAGCCGCTCCCGCAGCAGCGTCAGGTAGGACTCCTTAGTCTCCGGGGTCAGCAGCGCGTCCATCAACACCGCCGCCTGGACATCCTCCAGCAGGTCGGCAACAGTGAGCCGACTCAGCGGCACGCTGTACTCCCGGCGGCAGGAGTCGATCAGCTCCTCGACCACTTCGTACACAGGAGGCTTGCCGGTGAGCAGCAGCTCTGAGGTCAGCAGAATCGCCCGCTGACGGGCTTTGCCCTCGGCGGACTCATTGCGCAGCTTGACCAGCTTTTTCAGAATCAGCCAGCTGATGAGGAAGAAGGCGGCGATGATTCCGATGATGAAGATGAAGCGGAAGAGGTCGGGAAGGTCGCTGCCGATGGTGAAGTCCGGCGGCGGTTGCGCCATGAGCGTGGAGAGTGAGAGCAGCAGCAGTCCGGTAACCTTGCGCATGGTCGCCTCCGTGGTGCGGTGGGGGATAGTTGACGAAGAGCAGAATAGCAGGGTCGGCTGAGTGAGTCAAGCCAGCGGGTAAAGGGTAAGAAAAAGGAGGGCGTTTGCCCTCCGTAAAATCAGCAACAATGGCTAGGTGGAAAATGTAGGACGGGGATTTACTCCTCGACTCAAGACTTATCTGGCAATGCTTGATAACAAGCCTCAAGATGGTTCAATACTTTTGGAAATAGCTCCCAAAGAAACTGATAGGGATCGGATGAGTCCCAAAACTTATTTTATCCCTCATGCCGTGGGTGAGCTAAAGTATCACGTACATATATACGATTCTCAAACTCACCAACAATGCTTGGTGATAGAGAAATCTTATCAGAATTATCAATGATTAATTTGTACATCTTGCCCATAGGTATTTCATCTCCCTTACGTTTTTTCTTTTGGTATATGACTTCCTCTCTCCCAAGAACAGCGGATATCAGATCAAAGGTGATAGAATCCAATGCAATCATACACGCACTAACTGACGCTATAGGGTTTCCATAGATATAGGCAGTGATCGCATCTTTAAATAGCATAAAAGGAATAGCGTGTGTACCGTACTTTGTTTTTAAGTTCGCTCGTTCTTGACCGAAGAAAAGAGAATACCTTGTATCGTTGTCAACTCGTTTGGCTCTCTCAGCCCTTTTAGGTAACAACTTTTTATCCATATCTTTAATAACTTCGATATAATTGTACTCCATCTTTGCCCCTTGATTTACCTAACCTGAGTAAGTGAACTCAAACTATACTAGCCCGCTCACTCCCTGCCAACAGACTAAACGTAGCATTACCGATACAGCTGCTCGTACCGATAACGACTGCCGACGAGGCGGATGATGTACCGCCGGGTCTCGTCGTACGGCTCCAGCAGCAGCCACAGCTCCGGCTGCATGGCGAAGAACGCCGCCTTCCAGCGATTGGCGTTCCCCGGTCCGGCGTTGTACCCCGCCAGTGCCAGGGCGAGGTTCCCGTCGTAGCGGTTCACCTGCTCGGCGATGTACGCCGCACCGAGGAGGAGGGAGTCGGCGGGGTCGGTGAGGTCGTACTCCGCAAGCCCCAGCTGGCGAGCCAGCATCGCCCCGGTGGCGGGCATCTTCTGGGTCAGCCCCATCGCCCCGACTCGCGAAACGCAGTTGGGGTCGAAGGCACTTTCCTCACGCACCAGAGCCAGCAGCAGCAACGGATCGAGGTCGAACCGCTGGCAGGAGTCCATCAGCAGATCGTAGTAGCTGAGCGGATAGGCGAGGGGCAGGACTCCGAGAGCCTCGGCGGTGGGGGTTTCCATCAATGCCAACGCCCGCTCGGCATGGCGGAACTCCGGGCGAGGGTCGT
>JAIOSI010000161.1 GCA_021107695.1 bacterium | reverse complement strand
GTGGCGTCTGCCCCGGTTTCTCTTTTAATGTACGGCGGCAGTGGAGCCTCACCAAACTCGTCGAGCAGCTCCAGCAGTGGTTGAGCGGCTGCCAGCCCCAGCACCACTTGTCCGTTGTCGAGGCGAGCCAGCACCTCGCCGACCAGACCGCCCCGGAAGTCCACCTTCGTTCCCACAGGGAGCCGCCGCCCCGGCTTGATTAACACCGTCCAGCGTCCGTCTCCGAGGTCGTTGAGCAGCAGAGCCTCGACCTTCGCCTCGCCATCACGCTTGGTTCCCCTGATTCGCGCTGGCAACACCCGACTGTCGTTGGCAACGAGGAGGTCGCCTTCGCGGAGCAGTCGATGAAGCTCGCCGAACTGGCGATGCTCCGGCGGTCGGTTGCCCACAAGGAGCATCAGCCGAGAACCTTCCCGCTGGTCGGCGGGACGCTGGGCAATCAGCTCCTGGGGCAGGTCAAAATCGTACTGTTCGGCAGATAGGGTCATTTAGGTTAATTGCTTCGGAAAGTAGAGGTGGGTTTAAGATGGCCATTCTGGCTACCTAATCGCTCCACAGCTTTTCACAAAGTAAGCCCCAGCCACCCATTTATCCTGCTTGCTCAGGTAGGAGTGTCCCGGATGAACGGCAAAACCCAGGGCGATCTTCAGGGCGTAGTTCGACGGGCGATCCAGCGATGACCAGCTGCGCATCTGATATAAACCGCGCCGACAGCATTCGTCGTAAGCCGCCTGCTGGAGCTGGCTACCGATTCCGCGACGGCGATGCTCCTCCTCGACTTCGAAGGTCTGCACAAAACCCTCGACCAGCCCCGGCGGATAGGTGTCGGTAAATCGCTTGTTCGGCATGTCGAGAAGTTCAATCGGCAAATCCTCGCGGTGAATGACGGGCTGGTGTTTGATGGAGATATGCCCGACAACCCGACCATCCTCCATCGCCACGATGACGAAACCGTCATCCTCTTCCAGCGTGAAGGCGTGAGGGGAATCGCCGATACGCTTCAGATGCTCTCCATACCGAGCGTGCAACGGAGAGTCTGACCCCGAATCAGTGGAGGTAACAAATAGTTGATATTCATCCATAGCGTTGCTATCTATCAGACTCAACTGACCCATTTTGATACGCCTAAAAAGGGCAAGTGTATCATTTTGGGTCAGTCAGAATGGCACACTGAGACAGCGCAGTAGTAGTAACACCTGAGCAATGAAGCGACCGGCAGGAGCGAGTCCGTGGGGATGCTGGTGATTCGGCTGAGTTGGTCAGCCGCGAATCAGTGATGCAACGCACTGCATTGCTTAAACCGGGGCATCGCAATACCGGCAGGCGAGCTTACCTTGCTCAAGTTCGTAGAACTCCGGCGTGGCGTTGCTGTCGAAGTGGGTGATGCAACGCTGGTTGGGGCAGCTGCCCTCGAAGACAGTGGGAACACGCCAGTTGGTTCCCTGCTTGCCGTGGAGATGGTTCTGTCCGAGGAGGACGGCGATGAGAGCCATCCGAGCGGGAACTCCGTTGAACGCCTGTTCGAAATAACGGGCGCGCGGGTCGGCATCGACCTCAACGGCGATCTCGTCAACCCGGGGTAATGGGTGCATGACGATCATCTGCGTCGGAGCGGTCGCCATAACGGCTTTGTCGAGGATGTAGGCGTGACCAACCTTCTCGTAAACGGCAGGATCCACGAACCGTTCCTTTTGAATCCGGGTCATGTAGAGTACCTGGATATCGTCGAGGTTTCCCGCCAGCTCTCGCCGCTGTTCAATCGTCTTGCCGTAGCGTTTCAGATGCTCGGTAACATGACCGGGCAGCTCCAGCTCGACGGGGCTGAAGGCGACGACCTCGGAATCAAAAGCTGCCAGGGCGATGGAGAGAGAGTGCGTCGTGCGTCCGTAGAGTAGATCGCCGCAGAGGGCGACCTTCAATCCTTTAAGTGTACCGAACTCTTTATAGATGGTGTAGAGATCGAGAAGGGTCTGGCTGGGGTGAAGGTGTCCACCGTCGCCGCCGTTGAGAACCGGCACCGTACTAAACTTGCTCGCCAGGTAGGCGGAGCCGTCTTTGGGATGGCGCATGGCGATGACATCGGCGTAATGCGCACTCATGCGGATGGTATCGGCGAGGGACTCGCCCTTAGCCACCGAGGAACTTGCCGCCTCGGCGAAGCCGATCACCGAGCCACCGAGGCGGAGCTTCGCCGTCTCGAAGGAGAGCCTGGTGCGGGTTGACGGCGCCCAGAAGAGCGACGCCATCACCCGATACGGCAGCAGAGGGCTGATGGTCGAGCCGCCCCTGGTCGCCTTCTCAAAGCGAACCCGAGCCTCCATCTCGTTGGCAAGCTCCAGCAACTGCATAATTTCGTCGGTGGTGTATTCTTCCAGGTCGATAAAGTGGCGGAGGCGGAGCATAGGTTCTCCTTCGATGGTTAGTCTTCTTATGCCAAATGTTTAATCAGCCAGTCGTCAGTGGCAACACAGTGCGTTGCATCACAGCATCGCGGCGGGGTGAGTCGTGGCTTAATGAGACTAGCCACGGTCATCCGCTCCCGCTGGTCGCTTCCTTCTCAACCTATCTCTCCGGTGGCAACACAGTGCGTTGCATCACAGCATCACGGCGGGGTGAGTCGTGGCTTAATGAGACTAGCCACTCAATTCTCGTTATGCCAAATGTTTAATCAGCCAGTCGTCGGTGGCGAAATTACCTTGCTTCGAGAGTGGACGGTCGGCAGCCACCCACCAGCGGTAGGTGTCGGTGAGGTACTCACTCAGCGTCTTTGACCGTTGCCAGTTGAGGTCGGTCTCGGTGAGCGAGGTGTCTTGATAGAACGGATACTGGAAGTTGAAGGGGAATATCGGGTTGTAGGCATCGCCCAGCAGCTTCTCCGGCAGGTCATTGTATAGCTCAAGGGGGATTGGCAGCAACTCGGTCTCCGGTCGGTCGGCAGCCTGACAGTGCAGCTCTGCCAGCTGGCGCAGGGTTACCGGACCGGAGTCGCTCCAGTTGTACGCCTTTCCGATAGCCGCGTCGTGAGTAAGGCAATCGCAGAACAGTCCGGCAAGATTACGAACATCACCGAAGTCGTAGCGATTGACTCCATCGGCGGGCAGGCAGATTGGTCGTCCCGCCTCGGCGCGGTCGAAGAAGTACTGCTCGCGATAGTACGGCTCGTGAGGTCCCAGAATGTAGCTGGGGCGAATCACCGTACTCTCGAAGCCGCCGTTGCCAAGGCACTCGTCTTCGCAGCGGGTCTTGTTATAGCCGTAGGAGAGCATGGCGTCGGAGGAGTCCAGGGTAGTTGTAATTCGAGGGGAATCCACAACGACGGGAAGGCTCTCGATGCGGTCAATATCGTAAACCGAGCCAGTGGAGCAGAAGACATAACGACGGGTTACGCCGGAGAGTGCCTTCAGCAAGGCTCGAACCTCGTCGGGACGATAGGCGCAGATGTCGAAGCAGGCATCGAAGGTTTTTCCTTTGAAGATGCCTGACAGCGAGTCGAACTCCCGTCGGTCGCCGATGAGCCAGTCAACCCGCTCGCCAAAGACCGTCCGGTGATTCCCCCGATTAAAGAGGGTTACCCGATGCCCCCGCCGGAGCAGCTCTTCGGTCAGGTGCCTGCCAACGAAACGACTACCGCCAATGACTAGTATATTCATACTCTGCTCCTGTCAAAACTCAAACCAACAACCCAATTCTTCACAGGCAACTATACCAGAAAGCCATCGGTTGGGTAAGAGGGCTTTGTTTTTGTTTAAGGATGGATATGGAAAGAGACCCGCCTTAACGAGTCTCTTTTTCTATCATCAAGCTGGTTGGGGATTCGGTCTGAATCCGCCGCTGTTAAACCCCTCAGCCGCCGGTGGAACAGGCGGTGCTGGAGTTATGCGAAACGCCGACCATCCCCAGTCCGCCGGAGATCAGCCGACGCACC
>JAIOSI010000082.1 GCA_021107695.1 bacterium | reverse complement strand
TACCGATATCCTCGGCGGCGCGGTTGGTCAGCACAACCTCTTGCCCCTTCTCCGGCACCGGCAGGTACTCCCAGGGGATCTGCACCACGGCTTCGTCCTCTTCGCCTTTGGTGTAGTCGAGGATGTAAATCGCCAGCCCGGGACACGCCACCACGCAGAGACCGCAGCCGGTGCATTTGTCCGGGTCGGTGCGGGGGAGGTCGTTGAGGTCGGCGAAGGGCAGGACGGCTCCGGTGGGGCAGGAGGTGTGGCAGGGGTCGCAGGGGATCTTCTGGAAGCACTCGATCATCAGCACCGGGCCACGGGCCAGTCGCTCGGCGGACGGTGCGACAGAGGCTAGCTGGTCGGCGGTGGGAACTCCGGTTGAGTAGAGTTTTTCTGGCATAGCTTACCTTGACAGTAGTCTTCTTGATTCGTAGTAAATTACTCATCCAGCTGGAATGAAACGACCTTCGGATTACCTCGTCGGCGGCTATTGAAGGGAAGGCAATGCTAGCACAACGGAGGTAATTCCGACAAGAGGGAGGGGTGTCGCAGGAACTTCCTTTTATCCCCTCCCCCCTCTGGGGAGAGGGTTAGGGTGAGGGGTGGTTTGACAAAGGGCAGACTTATAAGTCTGCCCCAACAACGTCAAAAACAGCATCTGCAAGCTGCCGTTGCTAATAACCCGCGTGGAAGAACGATGCCATGACGGCGTTCTGAGCGTGCATCCGGTTCTCTGCCTGGTCGAACATCACGGCGTTGGGCAGCCGACTGACCTCGTAGGTCAGCTCCTCGTCGTAGATGGCAGGGAGGCAATGCTCGATGATGGCATCGGGCTTGGCGAGCTTGAACAGCTCCCGATCGAGCTGGAAGGGACGGAAGATGTCTTTGGACTTCGTTCCCTTCTCACCCATCGATTCCCAGACATCGGTATAAACCACATCGGCACCCTCGATTGCCTCGCGGGGGTTGTGGCTGACGGTGAGCGTGGCTCCGTACTTTGGACCCTCTTCCTTCGCCCAGGCGACGACATCAGCGTACTCCTCGGCGGGCTTGTCGTCAATGGTCTCCGCCGGACAGGCGATGGTTACGCTGACTCCGAGTTTGATTCCACCGAAGACGAGGCTGCGGGCGACGTTGTTGAAGTCGCCGAAGAAGACCAGCTTCAGACCGTCGAGGCGGCGTTTCTTCTCCCAAACGGTGAGATAATCCGCCAACGCCTGGCAGGGGTGAGTCCACTGGCTCAGACCGTTGATGACCGGGACGCTGGAGAACTCGCCCAGGTCGGCGACGGTTTTGTGTTCAAAGGTCCGTGCCATGATGCCGTCAACGTAGCTGGAGAGGACGATGGCGATGTCCTCGGTGGTCTCGCGCTTGCCGAGCTTGATGTCTTCGGGACCGAGGTAGATCGCCTGTCCGCCAAGCTGCGCCATCCCGATCTGGAAGCTGACCCGGGTACGCAGCGAGGGCTTCTGGAAGATCATCCCCAGAGTTTTACCAGCCAGCAGCGGGTGCAGCTGCCCCCGTTTGTTCTCCAGCTTTAACTGATAGCCGGTCTCGATGAGCTGGTAGAGTTATTCAGTGGTGAAGTCTTTCAAAGACAGTAGATTACGTCCACGCAGAACAACAGCCATTGCCTACCTCCCAAGGTTAAAAACAGTGGTAAACGCCTCACATCGCCGGGCAGTATAGTAATGCTTTATGTCGCTGTCAACGGAAACCTTTGCATAAGTACCGTCGCTATCAACGGATATTCCAGCAAGTTTGGAGTTGTGTTAACATAGCTGCTGGCTTAGGTGTGTTACCGTTGTCCATAAGGGAGAAACGATGAAGAAGCTGGTTGCCGGAAACTGGAAGATGAATCTGCTGCCGAGTCAGGTGAGCGACTATTCGAAGAGTTTCCTCGCCGAGGTTGGGAAGCTCGACGGTGTTGACCTGCTGCTCTGCCCCAGCGATACCGCCCTGCCCGCAGCGGTGGAGGCTTTTCGGAACAGCAGGGTTCGTGTTGGAGCGCAGAACATGCACTCCACCCGCTCCGGTGCCTTTACCGGTGAGACCTCCGGAGAGATGCTCGCAGATATTGGCGTAACCCATGTCCTGCTGGGGCATTCCGAGCGACGCCATGTCTTTGGTGAAGACGACGAGCTGATCTATGCCAAGCTGGTGCTGGCTCACAAGCTGGGGCTGAAGCCGATCCTCTGCGTCGGTGAGAAGCAGGAACAGCGGGAGTCCGGCTCTACGGAGCAGGTACTTCGCGAACAGTTCGAGGGAAGCCTGGGAAGGGTCTCAAACGAACTGCTGGCAGCGACGATCGTCGCCTACGAGCCGGTCTGGGCTATCGGCACCGGGTTGACTGCCACGCCGGAGATCGCTCAACAGGCGCACCGTTTCCTGCGGAGCCTGCTCGGCGAGAAGCTGGGCGAAGCCGCCTCAACCGTTCCCATTCTGTACGGTGGCTCGGTGAAACCTGCGAACGCTGCGGAGCTGATGAGTCAACCAGATATTGATGGTGTTTTGGTCGGTGGGGCGAGCCTTAAGCCGGACAGCTTCGCTGCCATTGCCAAAGCAACCCTATAACAGATTCAGAAAGCAGAAGTTATGGAAGTAACCCTCCTTGCCATCACCCCGCAGCCAGAGAAGCTGATCGAGGCTGCCGGGCGCACCGCCTATCTGAGCTTTGAAAAGGTTTCAGAAACCTCCGCCGGGCGGTTTTGCCGAATGCTGCTCCGCCGGGGACATGAGTCGGTTCTGGAACACGCCTCGGCAACCTTCCGGGTGCGGGGTGGCTCACGAGCCTTTACGCATCAGCTGGTGCGCCATCGGCTGGCAGCCTTCACCCAGCAGTCGCAGCGGTATGTTGAAGAGAAAGGCTTCGAGGCGGTAATGCCGGAGAGCATTCGCGGCAACCCCGAAGCGGCGAAGCTCTATGAGAAGGCGATTGCCGCTGACCAGCAGCTCTACGATTCGCTGCGAGAGCTGGGGATTCCCAGGGAAGACGCTCGGTTCATTCTGCCCAACGCGGCTGAGAGCGAGCTTGTCATCACCGCCAACCTCCGGGAGTGGCGGCATATCATCACCCTGCGTGGGGCGAGGAGCGCGCAGTGGGAGATTCGCCGCTTTGCCGTGCTGGTTCTGGAAGGATTAGCCGCTCATGCACCGAACGTGTTTGCCGACTTTCAGGTAGCCGACGACGGCAGCCGAGTTGATAAGATTGAACTGAAGGGTAAGAGCTGATGCGGCTTCCTGAACATGTCGAGGTCTTGATTGTCGGTGCGGGTCCGGCGGGTAGCCATTTGGCAACCCGCCTGGCTGAGGGCGGGCGTGAGGTACTGATCGTCGAAAAACGCT
>JAIOSI010000075.1 GCA_021107695.1 bacterium | reverse complement strand
CGAGGCTTTAATCTCGGCAAACCACTCATCGCCCACCATCAGCGGCGGGATGTCCGGCTCCGGGAAGTAGCGGTAGTCCATCGAGGACTCCTTGGAACGTCCTGGCAGGGTGATCCCCCGCTTGTCGTCCCAGTGGCGGGTCTCTTGCAGAATCCGCTCGCCAGCGTCCAGCAGTTCAGCCTGCCGCACCATTTCGTACTCCAGAGCCGCCTGCACCGCCTTGAAGGAGTTGATATTCTTCACCTCGACCTTGCCGCCGAGCTGGCTGCCACCCCGTGGAGCCAGAGAGATGTTGGTGTCCACCCGCAGCGAGCCTTCCTCCATGCTACAGGTGGAGACATCGAGGTACTCCAGCAGGTTCATCATGTTCAGCAGGTAGGCGTAGGCGATGCGCGGCTCGTGGATGCACGGCTCGGTTACGATCTCCAGCAGCGGAACCCCGGCGCGGTTGAAGTCGATCAGGGTCTTGCCAGTCGCATCGTGGCTGCTCTTGGCGGTGTCTTCCTCCATGTGAACCCGCTCGATGCTGACCTCGCAGTCCGCTTCGGCACCGTAACGCTCACCGGGGAAGGAGATGCTACCGCCGCTGCCGATGGGGTAGGGGTGCTGGGTGATCTGGTAGCCCTTGGGCAGGTCGGGATAGAAGTAGTTCTTGCGGTCGAAGTGGGTCTGCCGGGCGATCTTGCTGCCCAGAGCCAGGGCGATGCGAATCGCCTTCTCGAAGACCCCACGGTTAGGAACCGGCAGTGCGCCGGGCTGCGCCGTGCAGACCGGGCAGACGTGGGTGTTTGGCTCGGCTCCATAGATATTCGCACAGCCGCAGTACGCCTTGGAGCGGGTGTTCGCCTGCATCTGTACTTCTAAGCCGATGGTGGGCTGATAGCGTTCGAGTAGTTTTTGCATAAGTACCTTTGCTGCGTACGTCCGGCTTGGTTTAGGTAACCGATAATTTTGTAACTATAGGTATCGGTGATAGTTACTGAGGTTAAAACAGTAAAACGGCAGCCTCCGGTTTAGCAAGATGTCTATGCTTATCGAGTAAGAGTCTCATTCCTGAGTAGTTTTTCCATATTCTGTTCTCTGGTTTGCTCCGAAAATGACACAGATTTGACGAAGCGGATTATAGGTGAGGATGGTGGTTTCCACAAGGCAGTGTGAAAGCCACTTTATTAAAAGCAACCGCTATTGTACAATCTCGCCTCTTACTGACTACATCTTCAAGCACTCAAGCACTGAGGTTCCGTTGAGCAAAAACACAGGTAAAAAGAAGACTGGCAAGCCCTCTTACCACAGCAGACGCCAGGGTGTCGCCTTCCAGAAGCACGAGTTCGCCAAGATGCGGAACAACGCAGACAAGGCGGCTCACAAGCTGATGACTCGCGATCCCGACGGTGGCAAGAATCTGGCGGAGAAGTTCGAAGACCTCTCCACCGCCGTCTCCGAGCTTTTCTCCAGTCCGGAGTGGGCGAATGTCCGCCTTGACCCCAGCGTCATTGCCAATTACATAAAAACCAACCCGGTGCCTAAAGAAAAAGACGACAAGAAGATGGGCGAGTACGTCGGCGAATGTCTGGAGAAGATCATCGACGACCGGGCGCGCTTTGGACTGATCACCATCTGCCTCTCGGCTCTGCCCTCGCTGGTGGAGCGTGAAGCCGACCGGATGGCGTGGGCTAACCTGCTGATGCTGAACATGCTCGGCGATGAAGAGGTCAAGGCACGGGCGATTCCGATTCTGCACAACCTCTTCTGGGCGAACTTCGCCGACTTCGCCTTCCAGCAGAACGTGATGGCATTCGTCGGGCGCAGCCTGGAGCCGGATCGCCTCCTCTCGCCGGAGTACATTGAGGCACTCGCCGCCGATTGGAAAGAGGACGGCACGGACATCGCTAACCTCGCCACCGAGCTTGGAGTTGAGGAAGACAAGGTTGCCGAGAAGGTCGCCGAGGTCTCCCGTCTGCCAGTGCTGGTAGAAGACCTCCTCGACGGGCTTGAACTGTCCGAGGAACTGCTCCACAAGACCGCCGACCAGCTCTCTACCCAGGCGGTGGAGCTGGTTCGCACCGGAATGGAGAATCAGGCGACGACAGAGGAGCTTGACGCTGCCTCTGCCCGATTGATTCGTCAGCTGTCAACCGCCCACGCGATGGAGCTTCAGGGTGCCGAACTACTAGACGCCATCGAGGCGAAGTTAGACGCAATAGCTGGCTCCGAGCTGGGTTCGCTGCCGATTGAACTTGCCCAACGGGCGAAGAAGCTGCTCACCCTGATATCGGTGCGGCAGAACCCCTTCTTCGATGCCCTGCTGCTTGCCGGAGTCCGCGCCCAGGCGGCGCGGGACTTCAAGGAGAGCGAGGTTGCTCGCAAGCAGGCAGAGGAACAAGCCGCGGCAAATGAATCCACCGATGAAACAGCAGAGGAAGCTACGCCGGATAGCCCCGCCGACTCAGACGATGTAGATGAAGCAACCGAAGGAGAGTAGATGAGGCGTGATGTCATCTCCACCGACAAGGCTCCCAAGGCCATCGGACCGTACAGCCAGGCGATTGTCGTCAAGGGGATCGTTTACACCTCAGGGCAGATTCCGATAGTTCCCGAAACCGGCGAATACCTGAACGACGATATTAAGGTAGCCACTCGGCAGGTTCTCAAGAATCTGGAAGCCGTCCTGGTGGCGGCGGGGAGTTCGCATGCTCAGGTTATTAAGGTTACGGTCTTCTTGGCTGACATGGACAACTTCGCCGCCATGAACGAGGTTTACGCCGAGTTCTTTGCCGATGCTCCGCCAGCTCGCTCCGCTGTTCAGGCGGCTCGCCTGCCCAAAGATGCCATCGTCGAGATGGAAGCGATCGCCCAGTTTATCTAGACAGAGCAACCAGCGGGAACGCATACACAGGGATGAGCGTTACCTGCTTTATAGGTCAGACGCACAGATTCGCCGGGCGTTGCCCCTTGACACAGCTTTAGTCAGTAAATAGAATCGGTGTCGAACGCTAGACACAGTCCATCCACAAATTCCCGGTTGGAGAATCATGACCCGCTTTTCACGCGCGCTCGCCTTCGTCCTGCCACTGGCTCTTATCGTTGCTGGCTGCACCAGTCTCCCGATGAACACCCACGGAGACACGCCCACCGACGGGCAGCTGAAGATTAGAGCCTTAGCCGCCGCCGCCGCTGAGGTAGCTCGCCTCTCCGTGATGGAGATGGG
>JAIOSI010000168.1 GCA_021107695.1 bacterium | reverse complement strand
AGATGGGGAACACTCCATCTATCTTCTCGGTGGGCAGATATTTCACTTTGTCAGCCCGATTAAACGCGATCCCTTGGGACACGCTCTGGTAGAGCAGGGTTTGCTGGACGAAGAACAACGAAACAAATTACTTTATTACTTTCACAACCGCGCCGACAAAACCTTCCCATTGGGAGCCTTTCTGGTTCGTCGGGGCATTGTAGAGAAGCGGCACGTCCGGAGCATCGTCGCCGACCAGCTGGCTGAGCTGATCTATCGACTCAGTCAGCATGGTGAGGGTAGCTTCCGCTATCAGCAGGGAACCGAACATCTGCCCAGCCATGAAATCTCCCTGGGGCTGACAACGGGACAGATCGTTCTGCGGGGGCTGGAGATTGTTGAGGGGATCAGCGAACTGCAGGAGCATATCGCATCTTTCCGTCAGCGGATTGAGCATACGGAATCCCTCGCCGAGGCAGAGAAGCTAAACCTTGAACCTGATTACTGGAATATAATCTCCCTGGCTGACGGACATCGCAGTCTGGCGGATATCTCTCGAACCGCCAATCTTTCCCTCTTTGCTACGGCACGAATTGCCTACAACCTCCTGCGGCACGGGCTGATTCATGTTCTGCCACTCTCTCCGCAGCAGCCGAGCAGTCCGGCGATTAAACGCCAGGTGGTTTCCCCGGAAAAGCTAAGTCGGCTACTCGGTGAAATCGAGGGAGAGGACGGTACCAATGACTGCTAAAGCGGTTACCGTCCTTGTTCTTGCCAATCATTCAGAGCTGGCTCTTTCGCTCATCGAATCTTTTAATCCCAGATCAGGCAAGGCCTCCGCGCTGACTCCCATCAACGGTTTTCTGGGACGTTACTACAACATTGGCAGCGGTGAGCTGGAGCTAATCGCCGCCCCGGTCAGCTCAGACCTGCCATCGATATTTGATATCCTCGCCGCGGGACTGGCTGGCTGCATCGTGGCGGTGGACTGTACCGACCCGGCGAGCCTTCCCAATCTCCGCAAAGGGTTGGAATTTTGGGAGTTAATCAGCGACGCACCCCGCCTGATAGCCACCGTAAACCACGACACCTCTCAGGCTCTTACTCCACCTCAACTGCGAGAAATGCTGAATCTCAGTGATGGTGTCAGACCGCTTCAGCTTCCCTGCGGTCGGCTTCAACCTGCGGTCGTTGAACTGTTGAAGAGAATCCTCGGCTAAAGGCAATGGAAAATCACCAAAGGAACCCCATGATCGGTCGGCTCTGGCGTATTGTTCTCCCTGCTAAAGACCTCGAACGCTCCGTGAAGTTCTACGGTGAACAGCTGGGGCTGTCTTTGAAGTATCGTCTCGCTGAGTCCGAAGCCGCCTTTGACTGTGGTGGTGTGGAGCTGGTCCTCCGCAAGCGGGAGCAGACCAGCGAAGCGACTGCGGAGATCGTTCTGGAGCTGAGTACGCGGGACATCTTCGCCGCCTGGAAGCAACTGGGACGACGGGGGGTCAGCTTTGACGAAGAGCCAACGGAGCGGAGCGGTTCTTTTTGTGTTCCGTTTACCGACCCCGACGGGCATCGCCTGCTGCTGGTTGAGATCAACTGGTCGGCTCACCTGCAAACAATCTCGAACTCCACGAAACAGCCTGACGAAAGTTAGAGTCCTCGCCCAATCGGGCTTGATTCAGCAAGCGGTGTAATCTACGCGCCGCTTTTGCTGTTCTGTAGTTATGGCGGTTTGTGTGCTAAAATTACCGAGGATTTGCTGCGAAATCTACTCACTAACCCCTTGAGAGTCTTTTATGCTCGATTTACGCTACCTGCGCAACCACCCTGTAAAAGCAGAGAAGAGTCTTCAGGCTCGCGACCCAAAAATCTCGCTGGACAAACTCCTCGCCCTGGACTCCGCCTGGCGTGGTGTTCTGCAACGGGTGGAGGAGCTTCGCGCCGAACGCAACGATGCCGGCGCGGCCATCGCCCGGGCGAAGAAAGCCGGAGACGACGCCAATAGCGCAATCAAGCGGATGACGAAGCTGAAAGCCGACCTTCAGAAACAGGAGGAACAGGCTGATGAGTTTAAGGCACGGCTCGACGATGTACTGCTGAGTCTGCCGAATCTTGCCGACCCCGCCGTTCCGGTCTCGCAGGATAAAGACGACTTTGAGGAACTCCGTGTCGGCGGCAAACTGGCAAACTTCAGCTTCGAGCCTAAGGATCATGTTGAGCTGACCGAGCCAACGGGAACGCTGGACTTCCCCGGTGCGGCAAAACTCTCTGGCTCTGGCTTCGCCCTCTATCGGGGCGAGATGGCTCTGCTGGAGTGGGGGCTGTTGAGCTGGATGTTCAAAGAAGCCGCCGCCGCTGGCTATGAGCCGATCCTGCCACCCTTCCTGGTCAACCACGACTCTCTCTACACCAGTTCGCAGTTTCCAAAGTTCATGGGTGATGTTTACAAGCTCGCCGATGACGACCTCTACCTGATCCCGACCAGCGAGGTTACCCTGGTTAATCTGGGTCGCGAGGTTACCTTTCAGGGAGAGGATCTGCCGAAGCGTGTCGCCGCCGTTACGGCGAACTTCCGCCGCGAAGCCGGAACCTACGGCAAAGATACCCGTGGTCTGGTGCGCACCCATCAGTTTAACAAGGTCGAGCTGGTAACCTTCTGCCAGCCAGAGCAAGCCAGCGGACTCTTCGAGGAAATCATCGCCCATGCCGAGAAGATCGTCAAAAGCCTCGGACTCTACTACCGGGTGGTGCGGCTGGCGTCCTGCGACCTGGCGCAGCAGGCAACGATGACCGTGGACATCGAGGTCTGGTGTCCGGGAATGAAGCGGTGGTGGGAGGTCAGCTCGGTGAGTAACTGCTCCGACTATCAGGCACGGCGAGGCGGGATTCGCTACAAAGTCTCCGGTGGCAAGAGCCAGCTCTGCCACACCCTCAACGGCTCCGGCGTGGCAACCAGCCGTCTGCTGCCAGCGATTCTGGAGACTCACCAGCAGTCCGACGGCAGCGTGATTGTCCCGAAACCGCTACAGGCTTTTGTGGGCAGAGAACGAATCAACCTTCCTGGCTAAGCAGCATTAACCACTCCTCTTTCTGGTGATTATCCAAAGCTATGGAAACCACAATTACAGAAAAGATAAAAATCCTGATCGCTGATGATGAGCCGGATATTCTGGTCATCATGGAGCTGATTCTGAAGAGTCAGGGCTACGAAATCATCAAGGGTACCAACGGCATCGAGGCTCTGGAGCTTGCCAGCGAACATCTGCCCGACCTGATTCTCCTGGACATTATGATGCCGGAGATGGACGGCTGGGAGGTGTTGCGGCTGCTGAAGACCGACCCGCGAACGGCGGAGATCCCGGTGGCGATGGTCTCGGCGCGAGACGGCAGCCGCCCGAAGATTACCTCGATGCAGGAGGGCGCGCTGGACTACGTTACCAAGCCCTTCGACTCCCTGGAATTGTTAAACAAAGTGAAAGAACTGCTGGGCAAATAGCAGCAACAGCGCAGTATTTTTAGGGCGAAATTGATAGGATTGATCACTGCGTAAAACAGCCCCTGCCGACCATCGGTAGTACAACC
>JAIOSI010000038.1 GCA_021107695.1 bacterium | reverse complement strand
GCTATCGTTTCTGTACTCAATATATCTTAATACAAGACAGATGGGTAGGTGGATAAAGGGCATGCACATGCGAAATTTAGAGAAGCCTCGAAGAGAAAATCCACTCAATTATCCCCCTCAGAATGAGTTATTTCTTGATATGTTGAAAGATAATGTATACTCGAAGACGTATTTTCCTATTACCTCAGTGGGTAGATATCGCTACCAGAGCGGAATAGAACACTATAGAAATAACATACACGACTATCTAAAAGACGATAAGCATCCATCATATCCTTTACTTCACGAGCCAGAAAGAGCCAGAAAAGAAATCGTAGAGATGAGCTTGGTATATAATAATATTGCAAGCTCGTTTATATTATCAAGACCATTCTTGCTAAAACTGCGCTCGATGCGTGAGAATAAACTGATTAGAAAAATACAAATCGAGCTAAATAAAAAATATGATGCAATAAGCTATGCGAACCATTTGTTGGTAAAATATTTAACTAGCTTCCCCATAATCAATTCTTATAAAAGATACTCACAGTCGATGTCATCGAGAGGATACATAAATATTTTTTCATGGCTTAAGACCTCAGATATTGCAAAGGATTACTTTGAGAGTATAGTCTGAGACATAGAATCTATTTTTGCGTAAGCACCTATAACAGTGATTACCAAATCCCCGAGGCGGACTTTGTGTCCGCCTTTTTTCTATTTCTGTGTTGCCTCCGTCATTGCCAGCAGGAGTTCTCTCGCCGCCTCTAATGGAGCTATGCGGGCGCGGGCTTCCAACACTCCCGCCCCGTGCTTACCCGCCCTGGGCAGCAGCCCGTCCACGGCATCGACCTTGCCCAGGGCAATCCGCCCCACTGTGGCGAAGTTGTCGAAGGTGAAGGAGAGCCGCTGTTTCTTGATGCGCACCTCGTTCACGCCCAGCCCGTCGCCGAGGAGCTTGACCGCCAGCGCGGCGAAGAGGTTCTCTACCTCCTCCGGCAGCTCGCCAAAGCGGTCGAGGAACTCCAGCCGCAGGTCTTCGGCTTCGCTCAGGCTCACGACCTCCGCCAGCCGTCGATAGAGCCGCAGCTTCAGCTCCGGGCTGCCGACGTAGTCGTCGGGCAGGAAGGCGGGGAAGTCGCCACTGACCTGGGTCTTCGGCTCGGCACGCTTCGTTCCCTCACCCTTCAGCTCCGCCACGGCTTCTTTCAGCATCCGCACGTAGAGGTCGAAGCCGACCTGCTCGATGAAGCCGGACTGCGCCGGACCGAGGACATCGCCGGCTCCCCGCAGCTCGAGGTCCTTCATGGCAAGGCGATAGCCAGAGCCAAGCTCGTTGAATTCGGCCACCGACTTGAGCCGCTTCCACGCCAGCTCACCAAGAATCCGCCGGGGCGGGGTGAAGAGGTAGGCGTAGGCACGATGGCGAGAGCGTCCGACCCGCCCACGGAGTTGGTAAAGCTGCGACAGTCCGAAGCGGTCGGCACGGTTGATGATCATCGTGTTGGCGTTGGGGATGTCGGTGCCGTTCTCGATAATCGTGGTGCAGACCAGCACATCGTAGTTGTGGTGGATGAAGTCGTGCATGATCGCTTCGAGCTTGCGCGGAGCCATCTGCCCGTGGGCAACGCCGAAGCGCACCTTTGGCATCAGCTCCTGAAGGAAGGCGGCGACGTTTGCGATAGACTGCACTCGGTTATGGACGAAGAAGACCTGCCCGCCCCGGTCAAGCTCCCGGCTGATCGCCTCGACGATGAGCTTGTTCGAGGTCTCGCCGATGAAGGTTTTGACCGGATAGCGTCCCACCGGCGGGGTCTGGATTGTGGATAGCCCGCGAGCGCCCATCATCGCCAGGTAGAGGGTGCGGGGGATGGGGGTCGCGGTGAGGGTCAGCACGTCAACCTGCTGCTGAAGCTGCTTGAGCAGCTCCTTGTGCTTCACGCCGAAGCGTTGCTCTTCGTCGATGATCAGCAGTCCCAGGTTCTTGAACTTTACGTCTTGCGAGAGCAAGCGATGGGTGCCGATGAGGATGTCCACCTCGCCCCGTGCGGCGGCGGCGATGGTCTCGCGCTGATCAGATGGATTGACGAAGCGGGAGAGCATCTCCACCCGCACAGGGAAGGGAGCCATGCGGGTGCGGAAGGTGTCTCTGTGCTGCTCTGCGAGGATCGTCGTCGGTACCAGAATCGCCACCTGCTTTGCATCCATCACTGCCTTGAAGGCAGCCCGGACGGCGACCTCGGTCTTGCCAAAGCCAACATCGCCACAGAGGAGGTGATCCATCGGATGGGTCTTCTCCATCTCGGTCTTGACCTCGACGGTCGCCTGCTGCTGATCCGGCGTATCAGTAAAGGGAAAGCTCTCCTCCAGCTCGCGCTGCCAGTTGTTGTCCGGCGCAAAGCTGTGTCCCGGCGTCGCCTCGCGCTGGGCGTGAACCTCGATCAGCTCTCGCGCCAGACTTGCCACGGCGTGTTTGACTCGTTTCTGCGCCTTCTTCCAGCGAGTACCGCCGAGCTTGTCCAGGGAGACGCTGCGGCTCTCCCCAGCCTCGTACTTCTCCAGCGCGCTCAGATTCCAGATCGGCACGTAGAGGCTGGCTCCATCACGGAAGCCGAGCTTGACGAAATCGGTCTCCTCACCGCCCACCTCCTGCTTGGAGAGTCCTAGATAGCGACCAATTCCGTGGTCGTTGTGGATGACGTAGTCGCCTTCGCGCAGATCGAGGGCGCGGAAGGTATCGAAGTTGGTAACGGGCAAGCGCCGATGTCGGGAGAGAGGAGCGACCCGCCCGAAGAGTTCATCGTCAGTTATCAGAGCCAGCTTCAAGTCCGGCAGCAGCGCGCCGCCAGCAAGTTCGCAGAGGACGACGGGAGGCGCGAGAGCCTCATCTGCCAGAATCTCCTCCAGCCGCTCCAGCTTACCCCGGGTGCGGCAACAGAGTACCGTCGTCCAGCCCTCCTTCTCCCAGTGGCGCAGGTCGGTAAAGAGCTTTCCAATC
>JAIOSI010000206.1 GCA_021107695.1 bacterium | reverse complement strand
AAAGAAGTATTACAAGGACTGTCCCCAGTGGGTTCCGCCGTTCTACGACGACGAACCGGGCTTCTACAATCCGGCGAAGAACCCTGCGTACAATTACTCCGACGCGGAAATCTTCCTTGCCTGGGATGGTGATGAGGCAGTCGGACGGATCATGGTCATTGACCAGCATCGGATGAACGAACGTTTTAAGATGAAGAACGCTCGCTTCAGCCTGCTGGAAAGTCCTGAGAATAAAGAAGTTGCCTGCGCTTTGCTGAAGACGGTGGAGGACTGGGCAAAGGATCGCGGTCTGGAGACCATTTCCGGTCCCCACGGCTTCTCCGATCAGGACCCGGAGGGGATGCTGATAATGGGCTTTGAACATCGGGCTACCATTGCCAGTTACTATAACTTCCCCTACCTGCCCAAGCTGGTAGAGGAGTGCGGCTACGTTAAGGACTTTGACTATCGGGTCTTCGAGGTGCAGCTCCCCAAGGAACCGCCACCACTCTATATCAAGATAGCCGAGCGGCTGCACCGCCAGGGATTTTGCATCACCAACTTTACCAAAAAGAAAGAGATCTACCCCCACCTCGCCAACTATGTCAAGATTCAGAACATGACCTTCAGCGAAATCTATGGCTTTGTTCCCCTGGCGCAGGACGAGGGCGAGAAGCTGATCAAGGAATACCTGCGGATCATCGATCCCCACTTCGTCAAGTTCCTCTACAAAATCCCGAAGGAAGAGATCGGACGAGAGATAGATCCAAACCAGGATGAAATCGTCGGTTTTATTGCCGGAGTCCCCGACATCACCGAGGGTATCCAGAAAGCTAAGGGGCGGATTCTCCCCTTTGGCATCTTCAAGATTCTTGCTGCCCGGAAAAATACCGACCAGCTTGATCTCCTTATGGCTGGTATCAAAGAGAAGTACCGCAATCGCGGTCTCTCCGCCCTCTTCGCCGTCAACATCATCAACGATGCCAACAAGCTGGGCTACGATCATATTGACACCCACACGGAACTGGAGTTCAATAAGAACGTTCACTCTGAATGGGATCGCTTTGAATCGCGGGAGTACAAACGGGTGCGGGTCTTCAAGAAAGAGCTGATTCCCGGTGGCTTTGAGCGCAACCCCCGACCCCACGACGAGATCCACGATGCCGAGGAGTTTATAGCCAAGGCGTAGATACCGACTCTGAGAAAAAACTAAGCAATGAATGCGGGGCGGGGATACTTCTGATGAGGCATCCCCGCCGATTTATTATCCCAATGAAGGTCGATTTTAGCAAGATTGGCAAAGACACCGTCGGTCTCGACTTGTTACCCTGCATAATGAGACTAGGACAAATGAAGGGAAAATCATGGGACACATGCACTTTGTCTGCACACACGCTGAGGCTCGTAAACTAACAGAGGAACGGGAACGCTTCTGGATCTCCAACTGCGGCTGTCGTGAAGGCGGTAAGGGCTGTGAACGCTCACGGCTCGATGTCTGCCTCTTCTTCTCGACGTCAATGCCGGGTACCGGCGGGAACTTTCACGAAGTCGGTCGAGAGTTCGTTCAGGAGCTTCTGCAACACGCCCACGAAAAGCGGCTGGTTGCCCGACCCTGGTATCAGCCACCGGAGCTGAAGAAGCTCGACGGAATCTGCTTCTGCTGTGATGATTGCTGCGAGTACTTCGGCGACCCCGAAGCTACCTCTGGCAAGGGACGGTTCATCGAGCTTACCAACACCGATAGCTGCACCCACTGTGGCGACTGCGTGCCGGTCTGCTACTTCGACGCCCGGAAAATGGAGAATGAGAAACTGCTGGTCAATCGCGATGACTGCTATGGCTGCGGTCTCTGCGTCGAGGTCTGCCCAACCGATTGTATCAAGATGGTTCCCTCTGCGTAGAGTTATCCCACAACGTGGGGCTGTAGTACCAGGGAGTAGAGCTAAGATTGACTGTAGCTTAACTTGTCTCCTTAACCTTGACTCTTTTGCCGAAACACCCCACTACACTACCCAGGATATATGATTAGAAAAAGAGCGACCCTTTACAGGTCGCTCTTTTTTAGACCAACTTACTATACCTGTGTCATGATCAGCAACTCTTAGAGAGCCTTGATCTGTCCCCAGGTAGCTTCCTCGACGCTCTGCCACTCGTACATGATGAAGCCAAGGTCGGACGGATCCCAACCGAGGGTGCTGCCGGTAACCCAGTCAGGATAGCCGAAGTAGCCAGAGCTGAAGTATATCTGGGAGCCCGCAGCGGTGGGAGCCAGCATCATGCCAGTCTGGGGGGGGAATGCCTGATACGGCCAGATGCTGAACCAGTAGTCGCCAGCAGTCAGAGCGATGGGTCCAAAGTCCTCGACGACGATGTGGTCAACCCAGCTGGTGCCGTTGTCAACAACAGTGGTGGAGGAGGTGATGTCAGCCCAGTCAACGTGGACGACGTGAAGCGGAGTGCCAGGAGGATTCGCCGGAGCACCACTGTCATCGGCAAAGATCTCGACATCAAAGCCAGCCCAGTCGGTGTGGCTACCGTTCCACTCGCCACCGAGGAACTCAACGCCACCGAAGTTTACGGCGGTAGCGATGGTGAAGTCGTCGGCAATCTTACTGTCCAGACCACTACCAGTGTCATACTGAGCAGAACCGATGTTGACATAGGTGCTACCGTCCATGGGGACACCATTGTCATATATCAGGGTACCAAAGGCGGCACCGACGAAGGGGCTGTGGAAAATGCTGGAACCGCTGTCGGAACTAACCAAAGTCGGGGCAGTTGCGAAAGCGACAATGACGCCCAGCAGCAGGATCGCTAAGGTCTTCTTCATTGTATCTCCTTTAGGAGGGTGAAAAAAGAAAGAAAAGGAACATGTGCTTACCATGGGTAAGCAGTGGAGGCAGTATATACTGGGACTTAGGGTTTGTCAAGGGCGTTTGGGGAAATTTGGAAAGTTAATTTTATTGTTTAGCAATTTCTTCACTGCTTAAACCATAGTCTCAACATTCTGAAGCAGGTACCAATTCTCATCAAATCGTCCTGTCTCCAGAATATCACTATTTTGCAAGAGATTGACGTTAGCGGACGATCTCAAGGTGTTTTGAGCGAAGTCCGGTCATGTGTGCAGCGCACTGCACTGCGTAGGGGCAACCCCCTGTGGCTGCCCTTTTTCAGATTAGACAAAGGGCG
>JAIOSI010000268.1 GCA_021107695.1 bacterium | reverse complement strand
GCGATTATCTCGAAGGCGGGGTTTACATCAACAACCCGATAATCCACCGCCCGTCCTCGCTCGTAAATCAATTCGTTAACGCTCATCCCCTCACTCATCGAATCGTACAGCGAGCGATAGAGCCTATCACTCTCCTTGCGTTTGTTGTCAACCTCTCTATGATGGAGGGCAAAGGAGAGGTCGCCAGCAAGCTCCTCAAAAAGTCCCTGTTCACCGGGGTCGTGAGCCATCTCCGGCGACAGGGTAACGCAGATTACCCCGAAGGAGTTACCCTCGTACACCAGCCCGGTCAGCATCCGAACCACATTGGTGCCACTCTTCTCTACATATGCCCGGGGACAGCCCTGGCACAGCTTATCACCGGATTCTACTGTCAGAATGCCGGGATTTTCGAGGGTTAGCAGCCCGCACTTCAGGGTGGCAAGCGAGCTGCCCACCCCATTGGTGAGTCCCGCCCTAAAGTCGGCTTGTATGTCGCTGTTATCATCGAGCAGGGTGATCCAGGCACTGAAGTAACCCCGTGCCTCGACTAGCTTTTCGCAGGCTTGCTGCAGCAAAGCATCGCGGTCGATCTCATGGGTAATCAGTTGGTTAACGTTGCGGACGGCAGCCAGAACAGCGTTGAGGTGCGCCAGTCGCTCGGTTCGCTCCTCTACCATCGCTTCCAGCTCAACATTCTTCAGACGATATATCTCCGCCTGCTGCTCCTTCTTCTCTACCTCGTGCTGAATCTCCAGCTGGGCAATCTTTCTAGCACTCTCCTCGCTAAAGACCTCGGATTTTAGTTCACTGTACTTTTGATAGTAATCAAGTGCTTTCCTGTGGTCGTTTTGTTCCACATATAACTTTGAAAGGAACTCATAATTCAGGAGCTGCATCTCCCGAGACTCAATTTCCAGGGCAATCGCCAAAGATTGTTCCAGGTAGCCAAGGGAAGAATCGTAGTGCTTCCACTGGAGGTTAACGTCTCCCAGGTTGTGCAGACAAATACATATGGATTGCTTGTCATCAACAGTTTCCGCTAGTTTTAGGGCCATTTGGAAATATTCTAATGCTTGCCCGTACTTCTCCTGTTTGTAGTAGACGCTACCAAGATCCAGGTAGGTATTTCTCTTGTTATTTTCGGTGCCATATTCCTCAAATAACGCAAGCGCCTTATTCAGATATTTCAAAGCATTGGCATAATCGCCACTTCTGTGATAAATAGTTCCTATAGTATTATAGCTAATTGCTATGTTTGATTTACTGTCGAGTTCCTCATTCAGTTCTAACGCCTGGAACAGATACTCCAATGCCTTACCGTGGTCGCCCCTTTTACTGTGGAGGTATCCAATGTAATTACAGCATCTGGCAATTCCCGGTTTATCATCAATACGCTCGTACAGGCTAAGTGCTCTGAGACTCTGTTCCAGACCCAGTCCGTCATTGTCTCGAACAATATTAGCGATACCGATGATCAGGTGACTTCGCGCGATAATCTTCTCATCGTCCAGCTTCTCGGCTACAGCTAAGGCCTGACGACCGTATTCTTCGGTCTTCGTGGGGTTAGAGCGATAGAGTATGTAGGCGAGGTCGTTTAACGTCGTAGCCAGCTCTTCGCCAACCTCTTCAATAGGCTGACCTTTCAGGGCATTCAGTTTGGCTTCCAGCTCTTCAATGCGCTTCATCGACATGGAGTTACCTCTGGCTAACGAGACGAGCCTTCATTTATGAACATCACCTGAAAGAACCTCGCCAAGAGAAAATGCAACCACCCTCAGCCTATTCAATCTTATCATCTTACTTAGGTCAATAACAAGACATAAAAAAAGCTACCCGAAACGGAGTAGCTCGGTGTTTCAAAAAGGAAGCTCCGACTTGCTATTTGCCTTTGCAGTGTTTACCCCAGCGGTGGGTTGAAGTCGATTATCGGGGCGTTGCGGGCGAGGAGCTTTTGGGCGTGGTCGCGGGCGGTTTCGCCGCCACCGAGCATAGCGGCAAGTTCGGTAACTCGTCGCTCGCCCTCCAGCGACTCCACAGTGGTGAAGGTGCGTCCCTCGTCGGACTCTTTGACGACCCGGAGGTGCCGACGAGCCACGGCGGCGATGTGGGGAATGTGGGTGATGCAGAGAACCTGTCGCCCGACGGCAAGCTCGTTCAAGACCTCGGAGACCACCCCGGCGACGTGTCCGCCGATGCCGGAGTCGATCTCGTCGAAGATCATCGTCGGCACGCCGTACCGCTCGCCGGTTACCCGCTTGAGAGAGAGCATGATCCGGGACAGCTCACCGCCCGATGCTACCCGCGCCAGGGGGCGTGGCGGCTCACCGGGGTTGGCAGCCAGAAGCATCGTGATTGTGTCCAGCCCGGTGGAGCGTGCCGCCGCCGTCCAGTCGGGGGAATCTTCGGTTGGAGATTCCAGGGCGATGGAGAACGGTTCGCCAGCGAAGCCCAACCGCCCCAGCACCTCGTTAACCTCGATGGTGAGCCGCTCGGTAGCGACCTTGCGTTGGATGGAGAGCTGCCCGGCTCCTTTAAGGTAGTCCTCTTGCGCCTCGGCGAGGAGCCGCCGATACTCGTCCAGTACCGCGCCGCGATTGTCAACATTGGCAAGCTGCTCGCCAAGCCAGCGTCCCTGCTCCAATACTGCCTCGACGCTGCCGCCATACTTCCGCTTCAGATGCTCAATCGCCGCCAGCCGCTCCTCGACCTCGTCCAGCCGAGCCGGGTCAGCGGCAAGCCCGTCGTGGTATCGCTGTAGCTCCGTTACCGCACCCTCGATGGCGTAGCGAGCCTCGGTAATCTCCTTGGCGAAGTCCGCCTGCCCGTCCAGTTGTTTCAGGGCAGTCAGATGGCTGATCGCTTCGTCGAGGCGTTCCAGCACCGTGCCGTCGCCCTCGTTGAGCAGCCCCAGAGCAGCGGTGCTGAGCTGCACCAGCTCCACCACGGAGCGCAGCCGCTTTCGCTCGCTGAGGAGGCTTTCCGCTTCATCTTCAGAAAGCTCCGCCGCCTCGATCTCATCCAGTTCGTGTCGCCAGAGGGCAAGCTGCTCCTCGTTGGCGAGACTGGCGGACTCCAGCTTGTTCAGCCTCTCCGCCGCCTGCTT
>JAIOSI010000013.1 GCA_021107695.1 bacterium | reverse complement strand
GTCGTCAGGAACTGGAGTTTAACCTGATTACCGCCAATGGAACAAAGCTGATCGTGGCGATGAATATCGAGACCAAGATCGCCCAGCAGGTCGGCACCATCGTTGAAGCCAACCTATCTCGAAAGGGAAAGGTTCCCACCACCACCTTCCTCTCTGTTCAGGGGCGTTATCTCGGTTCGCTGCGGGATGTTACCGCTACCAAGGCTTCAGAAAAAGAGTTGATACGCCGTCAGGAGCAGCTTAAACTCATTAACAGCCTCGGTCGTCTGGCACTCTCTTCTCTGGATCAAAAATCGCTGCTTTCTCAGGTAACCGACGCTCTTCACGAATCCCTGGGCTATGATTACGTGGCTCTCTTTCTGCTGGACAAAGAATATAATGAGCTGGTACTTGAGGCACACAGCGGAATATTGGTCGACGAAGTCAGCCCCGGCTTTGTCGTCTATCTTAACGAGGGGATTATCGGTTACTCCGCCCGTACCGGAAGCACCCGCTACATCCCCGTAGCTTCCAAAGATCCCAGCTTTGTTTCCCATCCCGGCGAGACTAACATTGCCAGCGAACTAACTATTCCTCTGGTGGTTGAGGGAGAGATATACGGCGTATTGGATCTGGAATCCCTGAGCGAAAGGGCCTTTGACCAGGCCGACATTGCCGCCCTGGAGTCAATTGCCGACCAGACCGCCCAGGCACTGCACAACATCAAGCTCTACGAGGAGCTTCGTGAGAAGGCGATGGCTCTGGCGTGGGCGAACGAGGAGCTGGTGAAGCTGGACCGGATGAAGTCCGACTTCGTCTCGATGGTCAGCCACGAGCTAAAAACACCGGTTACCGTTATCAAGGGTTACGCGCAGTTGCTCCACGACGGGATTATCGGCGATATAAACGAGCGACAACAGGATGTTGTCGGGACGATTGTTGACAAAACCGATGAGCTGACCACCCTGATCGGAGATCTGCTGAATCTGCTCAAGCTGGAGACCGACGACTTCAATCTGGAGTTAAAAGAGATCGACGTTCAGGCGTTCCTCCGTGAATTCGTTACCCTCCAGGATAAATTCATTGATGCCGAGCGTTTACAGTTAGAACTGGATGCTCCCGAAGAGGCGATTAAACTTCGCGGAGATGAAGACAGGTTGCGGCTGGTCATCACGAATCTGCTCTCCAATGCCAGCAAGTTTACCCTGGGCGAGGGCAAGATAGTCATGACCTTAACCGAAGAACCAGGTGGGTATCGCTTCTCCGTGATTGATCAGGGAATCGGCGTGCCAGAGGGCGAGTTCGAGCGCATCTTCGATCGCCTCTACCAGGTTGATTCGACCATCACCCGCCACTACGGCGGAACCGGACTTGGGCTGGCGATTACCCAGGCGATTGTCAACGGTCACGGCGGCAAGATCTGGGTGGAGAGCGAGCTGGGGGTCGGCTCCCGCTTCATCTTCGTCATCCCGAATAATCTGTAGCAGCGCCAGCTTGAAGCTGGACACAAGACTGATGCTTCGCATCAGAAAACCCTGGGAAAGGTTGCCAATTCCTCCTATGTAGGGGCGCATTGCAATACGCCCCTGCCAACCTCACATCTCGAGATTATCCCGTAAGGGCGAAGCAATTCATTAAAGGATTGTCTTCGCTCTTTTTTGCTTACACGCGAGGTTTTCTCCGTTGCTGCTATGCGGTAATGCAGGGGCCGATTCACAAAAGGGCGGACACCAATCCCTGAGGATCGTTCCGCCCCTACCTGCGTATCTTGAACATTCTTCAGGTGTTCTGGCACGAAGTGCCAGCCTTAAGATGCAACGCTTAGCGTTGGTGCTGGGGGAAGCTAGTGGGAATCGAACCCACCCAGGACCGTATTAGGGCCCTACAACGGATTTGAAGTCCGCGAGGCTCACCAGATACCTGATAGCTTCCCTGCTGCGAAAAGGAGAATAGCACTAAGCGTTGTTGGATGACAAGCTGCCTTTGTCTGTATCCAGCAGAACGTGGGTTCCTTTGTTACGGTCGGTCATGCCGCAGTTGTAGAAGTGGTCGAGGAGCTGGGTGGCGAACTTGCGCGAGAGCTTGGTGGCTTCTTTGAACTCGGCGACGCGAACTCCGCCATCCCGCTGGATTATCTCCAGAGCCAGCTGGCGGAAGCTCTCGTAGAGTTCCTGACTCCAGAGCCAGGCATCGTCGAGGAACGCCGCTTCGCCAATGCCTTCGAGATAGCGGGCGATGTTCACCGTGGTGTCGGCGTGGAGCCGCTCGGCTTCGGCGAGCTTGTACAGTCCCAGCGGGTCTTCCGTTGCCAGCAGGCGGCGGGCGGACTCTACCTGCCCTCTCTGTTTGTTGCTGAGTTCACCCTGGGGCAGCACGGCGTACTCCGCTCCAATTTTACGGAGCAGTCCCTCGGAGAGTAGTTGTTCGATGGCGGTGAGTAGTGCCGCGCCGACGGTTTTTCCGCCGCAAAGCTGCGCCAGATCGCCCCGGTTGAGGTGGTGGAAGGGCAGCTTCTTCTCCAGCAGCCTGGCTAGCCCCCGGCGGAGTTTATCGATCTCCGCGTTGTGCCAGCGAGAGTGCAGCCAGCGTTCGCCGCCTAGATGAGCGACCTCTCCTGCCTCTACCGCTTTTTGCAGGGTCGGGACGACTACTTCGGAGAGCAGCCCGGAGCGGCGAGCCAGCTCCGTGGTGGTTAGCTCCTTCTCTGGCAGGGGATTGTGCTTGAGCCAGAGCGGAAGCGAACCCTCCGCGTCGGTGGTGTTCAGTTCGTCCAGTGCCGCGAGGTAGCTCTTGCGACTGCGGCGGTGGTGCTGCGCCAAAGGATCAAGCACCCGCCCGCCGGCAACCGTTACCGCCGGGCTGGGAAAGCGGAGCAGGAAGTTATCGTTGAAACAGGTGGAGAGCGAACGCTCCGGCTCGATCTGGGCGAAGGTCTCCTCGCCGGGCAGCAGTCGCTCCCGCCCCAGCAGCATCACCCGGCAGCGTTCCTCCCGGGTTCCCAGGTGGAGGTTAAGGTGGGTGATTCGCGCCAGCGGCTTTGACGAGGGCAGCAGCCGCAGCCGAGCGTCAAAGCGGCGGGATTCGACCAGGGAGTTCGGGGTGGCGATGAGATCGCCATGTTTCAATCCCCGCTTCGGTAAGCCAGCGAGGTTGATTGCCACCCGCTGACCAATACCCACGGAGTCGCGACTGCGCCCGTTGGTTTGCAATCCGCGCACCCGTGCCTTACCGCCGCCGGGGAACAGCTCCACGCTGTCTCCTACGGCGATGTCGCCGCCCTGCACCGTTCCCGTTGCCACGCTGCCGAAGCCCCGTACGGTGAAGGAACGATCCGCCCAGAGCCGGAAGGGACGACCGACCAGGGTCTCCCGCCGGGTACCCGCCGCCAGCTCAAAGAGGCTATCGCGCAGCTCGTCGATTCCCGCTCCGGTCTTTGTGCTGGTGTGGAGAATCGGCGCACCGGAAAAAGCGGTTTTCGAGAGAGTCTCCCGCACCTCCTCCTCGACCAGTGCCAGCCACTCCTCCTCCACCAGATCAACCTTCGTCAGGGCGACCAGCCCCCGGTTGATTCCCAGCAAACCGAGGATGTCCAGATGTTCACGGGTCTGGGGCATCAACCCCTCATCGGCGGCAATCACCAGCAGCACGGCATCAAAGCCGGTCGCTCCGGCGACCATCTCCCGTACCAGCTTCTCGTGTCCGGGAACGTCAACGATTCCCAGCTCGCCCCGGGGGGTCTTCAAAAAGGCGAAGCCCAGGCGAATGGTGATCTCCCGCCGCTGTTCTTCGGGGAGGCGGTCGGGGTTGGTTCCGGTGAGAGCCTGCACCAGCGAGCTTTTACCGTGGTCCACATGCCCGGCGGTTCCCACAATCAGGTTCAATGCTTCAGTGTTTTCCATGCCCTGTTCCCGAAGATAATTGTTTACAAAACCGAGTGCTTATTGTAACTTTTAAGAGGGTTGGCTGACAAGCTCTCACCACTATTGACGAAGCCGACTCGACAAAACCTCGTCGTCAAATAGAATGCGCAAAATCCGCAAAGGAGCGACCAATGCTCATCATCGAACGCCTTGACGACCGCCTAGACAATGTAAAAGCCCTCGGTCTCGATCCGGACTGGGTGGATTGGCTCGGCGGCTGGCTCAAAGAAGCCACTCCGGAGATGCTGGCACGGATTAACCCCCGCACCATAGCGGCGAAGACAGAAGCCGACCTCCATTACCTGCTCCACCTGTTGATCGGAGCGGTGAAAGCCGGGGTGCTTGACCTGCATTGGGAGCATTACTGCCCGCACTGCAAGGGGCAGGCGCATCATGAAGACAGCCTGAAAAACATCAAGGCGGACAATTACTGTCCCGCCTGCAAGGTGGACTTCGAGAATGTGATCGATCACAACGTGGTGATTTCCTTCTCGCTCAACCTTGCCCTATGCGACGCTCCCCTGCCGGAGCCACCGATGATGATGCTCGACAACGAGCAGGTACGCGCCGTGGAGCTGTTTACCCTTCAGGCGTTCCGGGAGCTGTTCCCCAACGATGTACTCCCCGCCGACCAGAGCCTCCAGGTGCGCGACATCTCTTTGATGTTCACCGACCTGCGCGGCTCCACAGCACTCTACGAGCGACTGGGCGACTCCAAAGCCTATCACCTGGTGCGGGACCACTTCCGGGTGCTTTTTGAGGTAGTCGGGAATAATCGAGGCGCGGTGGTCAAGACCATCGGCGATGCCGTAATGGCGGTCTTCAGCGATCCCCTCGACGCCCTGCGCTGTGCGGTTACAGCTCAGGGGAAGATCGCCCGGTTCAACCAGCGCGATGAACAGCACGAGGACGACCTCATCGTCCGGATTGGTCTCGACCGTGGTCCGGCGATCAGCGTTAATCTCAATGAGCGGCTGGACTTCTTCGGCACCACGGTCAACCGTGCCGCCCGTGTTGAGGGTCTCTCCGGCGGTAACGACATTGTGTTGGGCGGCTCAATCTACTTCGACTCCCAGGTCAGAAAAGCCGTGGAAGGACTGGAGAACCAGCTCCGGGTTGAGCAGTTCAACGCCAAGCTCAAGGGCTATGACAAGCCGGTTACGGCGGTGCGGCTCTCTGCTCCGCGAGGCTAAACACTGCTGAAACCAGAACTGCTTGTCTGGTGTCTAATGAGTTATGAGCAACAACAACCCACAGAAGGAGAACAAGATGAAGTTCATACCCCTGTTTGCCCTGTTAGTTCTGACGGCTGGATGTAGTGTCTCTGCCGGTGGCGGAGGAGTTGAAGTGGACGCGAAGTATCAGCACAAAATTGATATGATGCCCGCCGGTGCCGACGACCTGGTTGTGGACTGGGAAAACGGCAGCGTTGATTTGATTGCCGATGACGGCAAGAATGTTCGCGTCCTGGCGGTGGGCTATCGCAACGGCAGCCTCATTGCTCCGAAGGAATGGCTGGAGCATGCCAGCTTTAAGGTTGAAGGTGGAGCCGTCCGGCTGGTTTTCGACTATCAGGGAGTCAGCAATCCCTTCTCCGTCGCCCTACAGGTTTACTTCCCCCGTTCGATGGTCGTCAACGTAAACACCTCCAACGGTTCCATTGACCTCGCCGGTGGAGCCTCCGCCGTTCTCGATACCTCCAACGGTTCAATCGATGTCGATGGCGTACACGGAAAACTGCACCTGGATACCTCCAACGGCTCCATTGATGTCAACGGCAGTCCCAGTGAGGTTTATGCCGATACCAGTAACGGGCGGATTAACCTCGATATCAGTGGAGACCACACCGGCGCGATTACCGCCGATAGCTCCAACGGCAAGATTATCGTGAAAATGAGCGGCTACCAGCACGATCCTGTTGTCCTCTCCACCTCCAACGGTGCCATT
>JAIOSI010000132.1 GCA_021107695.1 bacterium | reverse complement strand
CGACAACCTGACCCGGCGGCGGGATCGCCTCAACGAGTTCAAGACCGGGCTGCTCCCGCCGCTGTTGATGATCCTGCTCTCCTGTGGTCTGCTGCTGCTACAGCCCGACCTCTCCTCGGCGGTACTGGTCTTCGTTACCGCGTTTACGATGTTCCTCATCGGCGGGGTATCGGGTAAGCAGTTGTTGCTGACCCTGTTGATTCTGATTCCGCTGACCCTGCTGGCGATCTACTCAGAGCCGTACCGCTGGGCGCGGATTACCGCCTTCGTTGACCCCTGGGCGGTCTCGGATGCTGAGGGCTACCAGGCGGTGCAGAGCCTGCTGGCGATCGGCTCCGGCGGACTGACCGGAGTTGGACTGGGAGCCAGCACCCAGAAGCTTTTCTACCTGCCGGAGGCGCACACCGACTTCATTTTCTCCATTCTGACAGAGGAGTTGGGACTCCTCGGCCCCCTGGTGGTGGTGGCTCTCTTCGCCGGATTGATCATCATCGGGTTGAAGATTGCCAAGGACACCAACGACAGCTTCGGACGGCTTCTCGCCGTGGGCATTACCACCTGGCTGGGGGTACAGGCGATATTCAACCTCGGTGTGGTAACGGCTCTTTTGCCGACAACGGGGTTGCCACTGCCCTTCATCAGCTACGGCGGCACCTCGCTGGTTATCTCCCTGGCAGCGGTGGGTATTCTCGGCAACATCGCCCGCCAGGCGGCATCCGGGGCAATCGCCCCTGCCGTCAGGAGTCAGGGAATATCACCAACGCCGACGGCATCTTTTACCCGCCGGGTTACCTCGCGCCCTGGGGGGGTAAGGGTGTATAATCCCCCGGCTGACAACCGGAGACGCTGGTCTTAAACATGAACGAGCAGCAGCACAGTATCAGCATCCTCTTTGCCGGTGGAAAGACCGGCGGGCATCTCTATCCGGGGATTGCCGTTGCCGAGGAGCTGCTGCGTCGGCGACCAGAGCTGACCATCAGCTTTGCCGGGGCGGGCTTTGAGCTTCCCCGTCGAGAGTGTGTCAAACGAAATTGGTCGTATCACTACATTCCCTCGGCACCGTTCTATCAGTCCAACCCGTTTCAGCTCCTTCGCGGAATGAAGCTCAACCTCAGTGGAGTATTCTACTCGCTAAAGCTCCTGCGAAGGGTCAAGCCGAGGCTGCTCATCGTCTGCGGCGGCTACGAGGGCTTTCCACTGGCGATTGCCGCCCGATTGCGCGGAGTTCCGATTCTGCTGCTGGAGCAGAACGCCATGCCCGGACTGACTAATCGGGTGCTGTCTCCGCTGGCAGACGCTGCCACGGCGGCGTTCCCCGGCACAGAGAAGTACCTGCGGGCGAAGAAGGTTATCGTTACCGGAAACCCGGTGCGACCGGGGCTGGGCGACTCTCCAAAGGATTTCAGTCGTTTTGGTCTGACAGAGGGCAGGTTTACGGTTTTAGTTACAGGGGGCAGTGCCGGAGCCCATCGACTGAACATGGCAGTGGTCGAAGCCGCCGACGAATTAGCGAAAGTTGACAAGCTCCAGTTCATCCTTCAGACTGGTAAGGCTGATGCAACGATGATTCAGCAGGCTGTGGACAAAGCCGGACTCACCGCCTACGTGAACGCCTACCTCGACGACATCGGAGCCGCCTACGCAATTACCGACCTCGTTGTCAGCCGCTCCGGCGGAAGCATCTTCGAGCTGGCGATTCTGGGACTGCCCGCTGTGCTGGTTCCATACCCTTATGCTGCGGCGGATCATCAAACCCCCAATGCCCGAACCTTTACCGATCACGGTGCAGCACGTTTCGTTACCGATGCCGAGATGACCGGAGAGCGATTCTATAGCGAAGTAACCGGACTGTTCAACGACCGGGGCAAACTGAGCGAGATGTCAGCGGCGATGAAGAGGCTGGGCAAGCCTAAGGCGGCGCAGCTGGCGGCAGAGCTGGCGTTGGAATTATTAAACACATAACTAAGGTACCCCCTCTCCCCTCTGGGGAGGGAACTCGTCCCACGGGCAGGGGAGAGGGAGTACGACCCTTCAGTTTTCAAGTAAACACCACCACCCAAAGGCAGTAAAATGACCCTGATGCTGGGCAGAGTAACCCGGGTGCACCTCGTCGGAATCGGCGGTGCCGGGATGAGCGGAATCGCCGAAATCCTTCTGAGCATGGGCTTTGAGGTCTCCGGCTCCGACCTGCGGGCGAGCAAGACCACCGAGCGGCTCGAAGGGCTGGGCGCGCGAATCACCATCGGGCATCACGAGAAGAACATCATCGGTGCCGATGTCATCGCCTGCTCTACCGCCATCGGCGCGGACAACGCCGAGGCCGTCGCCGGGCGGAAGTACAACATCCCCGTGGTCAGCCGCAGCGAGATTCTGGTCGAGGTGATGCGCCTGCGCTATCCCATTGCCGTTGCCGGAACCCACGGCAAGACCACAGCCGCCAGTTTCATCCACGCTATCCTTTCCGAGGCAGGGGTTGACCCCACGGCGATCATCGGCGGCAAGCTCAACGCCTTCGGCACAGGGGCTACCCTGGGCGATGGCGACTACTTCATCGTCGAGGCGGACGAGTCCGACGGGACCTTCCTCGACATCAACCCCGCCTACGCAATTGTTACCAACATTGACGAAGACCACCTCAACTTCTACGAAGACGAGACGGCGATTCGCAATGCCTTCGTAACCTTCGCCAATCAGGTGCCGTTCTACGGGGCGACCATCGTCTGCCTCGACGACCCCACGGTGCAGGAGATCATCCCCGAACTCAAGCGGCGTTACATCACCTACGGTTTTACCACCCAGTGCGACATCATCGCCCGTGAGCTGAACCTGATGCCGATGAGCGCGAGCTACAAGCTCTATCAGGGCGACAAGCTCCTCGGCGAGGTTGACCTGAACCTCCCCGGTCGGCACAACGTGCTGAACAGCCTTGCCGCGGCGGCTCTGGCTCTGGAGATCGGTGTTGTGCCAGAGGTTATTATCAGCAGCCTGCGCTCCTTCAAAGGGATTGAGATGCGGCTGGAGGTCATCGGCAAGGTGGGCGACCTCACCGTCATCCACGACTACGCCCATCATCCCCGCGAGATCGAGGCGACCCTGGAGGCGATGAAGACCGGGTGGAAGCGGCGAATCGTAACCGTTTTCCAGCCCCATCGCTATACCCGGACGGAGGCACTCTTCGACCGCTTCCTGCGCTGCTTCTATCAGACGGACAAGCTGATCATCACCGACATCTACCCGGCGGGCGAGCCAGCCCTGCCCGGGGTTTCTGCGGAGAAGCTCGCCGAAGGTGTCCGTGAGCATGGGCATCGTGAGGTCAGCTATGTCCACGACCGCCGGAAGATTCCGGAGCTGGTCAGCAAGCTGGTGGATGAGGGCGACCTGGTGCTGGTTCTCGGCGCGGGGAACATCTGGGAAACCGCCCGGGAGATTTTCACAAAACTGAAAGAAGACCGAGGGTAGCTTCCTTCTGCCTGCTTCCCTCGCCCCTCTGGGGAGGGAACTCGTCCCACGGGACTGAGGGTGAGGGGCTTTACAGAAAACAATATGAGCCACAACCTCCAACAGCAACTGAACAAACTGGGCATCGCCTTCAGTGAAGGCGTGCCGCTGGCTCGTTACACCTCGCTGAAGGTAGGTGGAGCCGCCGACCTGCTGGTCAATCCGACCACCGCTGTTCAGGTTGCCGAGCTGCTAAAACTAGCTGAGGACAACAGTCTGCCCGTTCTCAAAGTTGGTCGGGGGACGAATCTGCTCATCGGCGACCGGGGCTTCCGGGGTCTGGTGATGCTGCTCGACGAGAAACTTCTCGACGGGCGTTTTGAGATTGAGGGCGAAAGCTGCCTCGCCTCCGCCGGACTGAAGCTCTCGAAGGTCGTTAAGCAACTCTGCTCCGCCGGGCTGGGTGGGCTGGAGAACCTCTACGGCATCCCCGGCTCTCTGGGAGGCGCGCTGGCGATGAACGCCGGCTCCTACGGCTCGACGATCATGCCCGCAGTTGAGGAGGTCGAGCTTGCCCTGCCCTCCGGCGAGGTCATCTGGCTGAACGGCTCCGAGATTGACTACGGCTATCGGCGGGTTGCGTTACCCCCAGGCGCAGTGATTACCCAGGCGAAGCTGCGGCTGCAATTAACAAACTCTGATGAACTGTTGGAAATCTGCAAAGCCCGGCAGGCTGACCGGGAGGCGAAGCATCCGCTGACCAAGCCGAACTGTGGCAGCGTCTTTAAAAATCCAACCAATAAGAATCCAACGAATAAGAATCCTGATGGGGAACACGGTGCCTGGTGGCTGGTGAACGAAGCCGGACTGAAGGGCTTTACCATCGGCGGAGCCAAAGTCTCGACGAAGCACACCAACTTCATCATCAACACCGGCAACGCCACGGCGGCGGACGTATTGGCACTTATTCTTCATATACAAAAGACCGTCCAAGAGCGTTTCTCAATCGAGCTGGAAACCGAGGTTCGCCGAGCCGGGGAGTTTCAATCGTGAACAACGACTCCACCGCAAAGCTGGGCTTCTTTGCTCGAATCGGACGGGGCTTCTCCATCCTGCTGATCCTCGGTGTGTTTGCCGCAATAGCCCTGGCGGTGGTGCTGTACCTCCGTGGGGAGCGTTTTGACCTCCGCCGGACGGCAATCGAGGGCAATGCCGTGGTCAGCGATGAGGAGATAAAAAAGCTGTTGCCCCTCGGCGAGAACCTCTTCGACATCGACACCGACGAGCTGGAGACGGAGCTGGGGCAGCACCCCTACCTCTCAGCAGCGGTGGTCGAGAAGCAGTACCCGGACAAGCTGCTGGTCGTGGTCAGCGAGCGCACCCCGGCTCTCTGGCTGGCAGAGGGACCGCTTCAGCTTCTTGCGGGGGACGGAACCGCCCTGCCGAAGCAGCTTGACGAATCCGGCGGCGGCTTTGACCTTCCGGTCCTCACCGGCTACGAGATCGAGCGCGTCGCCCCGCTGGAACGCTACGACGACCCGGCAATCCTGGCTGCCTGTCGGCTCTGCTCAGAGATGCAGCATCAGGCTCTACCCTTCTTCGATGAATTGGTCGAGTTGCAGATCCGCCGGAATCACCTGCGGGGAGTCCTTGCCAGCGGCGCGGTAATCCGCTTTGCCGAGCAGACCGACCCCGCCGTGCTGACCGCCCTCCAGGCGGCGTACAACCGTGAACTGAACGAGGGCTTTAACGAGATGGATACCCGCTACGCCGGACAGATTGTGGCACGGTAGCTTCCTATTCTCCTTCCCCCCTCTGGTGGGAGGACTCGTCCCACAGGTCGGGAAGGGGGCTGACGCAAACGCCCCGCCGCTATTCACGACTCTTAACACTATCACAACTTTCTTAAAAACTCCGCCGGAGGAAGCATGACCTCAAAGCAGAACAGCAACATCATCGTTGGGCTGGACATCGGCACAACCAAGGTCTGCGCCATCGTGGCGGAACTTACCGAAACAGGGGCAGAGATTATCGGTGTGTGCAGCACTCCGGCGCGGGGGCTGCGCCGTGGCGTGGTGATTCACATTGACGACTGCGTGCAGAGCATCATCGCCGCCGTGGAGAAAGCCGAGCTGATGGCGGATGTGAAGATCGAGTCGGTCTTCGTCGGTATCGCTGGCAGCCACATCAAGAGCTTCAACTCCCGTGGTGTCATTGCCGTCTCCGGGCGAGACCACGAAATAGCCGAGAACGATGTCAACCGAGTCATCGAGGCGGCGCAGGTAATCGCCATTCCGGTGGATCGCGAGGTCATACATGTCCTGCCCCAGGAGTACATCGTTGACGACCAGGACGGCATCAAGAACCCCATCGGCATGTCCGGAGTCCGCCTGGAGGCGGAGGTACACATCGTTACCGGGGCGATTACCAGCGTCCAGAACATCATCAAGAGCGTCCAGCGTGCCGGGCTGAAGGTCGCCGACATCGTCCTCGAACCGCTGGCAAGCGCGCGGGCGGTACTGACCGACGACGAGAGCGAGCTTGGTGTGGTGCTGATCGACATCGGTGGTGGAACCACAGACATCGCCCTGATCGTGGATGGCGCGCTGCGCTTCAGTACAATCATAGCCCTCGGCGGCGACGCCGTTACCAACGATGTCTCCATCGGGCTGCGCACTCCCACCAAGCAGGCGGAGCGGCTGAAGCTCAACCACGGCTCCTGCTCCTACGATCAGGTCTCCCCCGACGAGATGATCGAGGTTCCCAGCGTCGGTGGCAGAGAGCCGCGAATCATTCCCCGTCGCCACATCGTTGAGATTGTCGAGCCGCGGATGAGCGAAATCTTCCAGCTCGCCGCCCGAGAACTCAGCCAGAGCAAGTTTGTCGATACCAATCGCTCCGGCATCGCCCTCACCGGTGGAGCCAGCAAGCTCCACGGAATCACCGATGTCGCCGAACGAATCTTCGGGATGCCGATTCGCGTTGCCAAGCCGATGCCCATCGGCGGACTCTACGACTCCGTCAACGACCCCTCCTTCTCCACCGGGGTTGGACTGGTACTCTACGGAGCCGAGGGATACTCCTCCGCTGGCAGAAGCTTCGAGGGACGAAATATGTTCCAGGG
>JAIOSI010000005.1 GCA_021107695.1 bacterium | reverse complement strand
AGCGGGTTCCCGTCGGCCCGCCGGTCATGGCAAATGGTGCCGGGGTGGAGTACGTCGAACTGTCGCTGGAGGAGGTTCACCAGCTGGATACTGACCTCGCCCAGGTTGGGGAACTTTTCCAGACCGCCGCGAAGCAGCTGGAGAACGGCGCGCTGGCACTGGCAGGAGCATTGCTGACATCAAGGGGAGAGTACGCGACGCGTTGCGAGCTGAAACGGCTGGAACCAAAATCAATCTTCAGGATGGGCTTTCTCCTCGGCTGGATCGTGCTGGGGATTATCGGGCTGGGGCTGTTCATCGCCTACCTCATCGTCTCTGGCGAGCTTGGCTTTACCGAGGACGAGTTCCTCTCCGCATTGATGGGCGGATTCCTCGCCCCGCCGCTGTTCGCCCTGATCTTCGCCGGGCTGGAGACCCTGGTCGTCGTGGTTTACAACCGCCTGGCAAAGCGACTGCCCGCGATTGAGATCGAGCTGGAACCACTGGACGAGCAGCGCAGTGCGCTGCATCACGAGACCGGGCTTCGCCCGGAAGACCTTTAATATCGTTCGCTCTCTTCGTTCGCTGCATTTTTCTGTAAAATAGGTAATTACGAGCTAATGAAGCGAGCATGTACGCGGGAATAATCGTTGCCTGTATCTAAACCTGACCGTCGCGAGTCTGCCCCCTCAAGATGAGGGGGATGGGGGAGGGATTGAGGTTAGGTCAATATTGGGTAGCGACCAGCGGGAGCGTGTACGCGGGAATAATCATCTCTTAATCTAAACCTGACCGTCGCGAATCTGCCCCCTCAAGATGAGGGGGATGGGGGAGTTGAGTGAAGATTGCTCTTTATTATCACGCTGTGCTGCCGATAAAGAAGTACGGCGGTTCGGAGCGGGTGGTGATGTGGCTGGCGAAGGGGCTGGCGGAGCTGGGGCATCAGGTTTACCTGATGAGCTTCCCCGGCAGCCAGTCGGATTTTGCCCAGTGCGTCTGGATCAGCAGCCAGGAGGACATGGCGCGGAAGCTCCCCGACGGTATCGATGTTATGCATCTGCGTACCGGACCCCGGGTTGAGCTGCCCTGCCCGGTTCTGGTAACCCTAGGCGGAAATTACTGTACCGGCGAGACCTTTAATCCCAACACCAGCTTTCTGTCGCGGGATCACGCCCGTCGTCATAATGCCCAGCACTACGTTTACAACGGTCTCGACGTCTCCGAGTACACCTTCAATCCGAATAAGAGCGACTACTTCCTCTTCCTCTCCAAGGTACGCTGGAGCGTCAAGGGCATCGGCTGGGCGTTGGAGGTTGCGAAGCGAACCGGCATCAACCTCGTCGTCGCTGGCGGTCGCCGCCTCAACTTCCGCCGCAACGTTACCTACGTTGGCATGGTCGGTGGGCAGGAGAAGCGCGATCTCCTCGCCGGGGCGAAGGCGTTGATCTTCCCCACCCTCTGGCCGGAACCCTTCGGCAATGTCGTCATCGAGGCGATGGCGTCGGGAACCCCGGTCATCACGACGAACAACGGCTCGATGCCAGAGCTGATTCCGTCGAATGTCGGCTTCCGCTGCGACTCTGTGGAGGAGATGTGTCGAGCCGTGGAGCGGATTGACGAGGTTGCCCCCGCCGCCTGCCGCCAGCAGGTGGAGCAACAGTTCAACCACATTCGTCTGGCAGAAGACTACCTGAAGCTCTACCAGCGGCTGATCGACCACGGAACGATCCTGGAGCCGGGGGAATCGCCACCCAAAGCTCCTACGGAGCAATCCTGGTAGCCAACGCTGTGCGTTGCCAGCTTGAAGCTGGACAGCAACGCGGTGCGTTGCATCACCCCTTCGCGACCGGGGCAGATAAACGCTTTGCGTTCGACCGCCACGGTCATCCGCTCCCGCTGGTCGCTACACCTCGTCCCCTTCCCCCCATTGGGGGAAGATCGGGAAGGGGGGCTAACGCAGGGGGTATGCGTTTTTGATAATCATCAAATGGCAGATGGTTTCGTTGTGCCATGCCACTACAAATCTGGAAACTCTCGTAAATATCCAACCCTAATTCCTCTGGAAACCCGCCATGACTGTTGCCGTCTGGATTCTGCTGGGGTTGATCGCCTTCGTCTATCTGGGCTATCCGCTGCTGATTGTCTTGGTCGGCGCGCTGCGCAACTACCGCCCCCGGCGGGATGCCAGCTACCTGCCCCGGATTGCCCTGCTGATTCCCGCCTACAACGAGGCGGCGGTCATCGGCAAGAAGCTGCGCGACACCCTCGCCCTCGACTACCCGACGGAGCGGCTCCGGGTCATCGTCATCTCCGACGGCTCCAGCGACGGAACCGACGAGATCGTCCAGGGGATTGCCGACCCGCGCCTGAGCCTGATTCGCCAAGAGCCTCAGGCGGGAAAGGTCGAAGGGTTAAAGAAGGGCATCGCCGCTGCCCCTGAGGCCGAGATCATCTGCTTCTCCGATGCCAACTCCCGCTACGCCCCGGACGCTCTGCGGCAGCTAACCGCTGTCTTCGCCGATACCGAGGTCGGGGCAGCCTGTGGTCGGCTGCGGCTGGAGGGAACCGACCGCTCCGGAACCGCCGGCGGCGAGGGGCTGTACTGGCGTTATGAAGATCTGATCAAGGCGGCGGAGTCCCGCTCCGGCACAATGTTGATGGGTGCGGGAACCATCTACGCCGCCCGTCGAGAGCTGATTCCCGATGTACCGTCCCATCGCGCCGACGACTCCATCGTCCCCCTGACCATTGCCACGGCGGGCTATCGGGTGGTCTGGGTGCCAGAGGCGGTGGCGTTCGAGCGAACCGCCGTCAAACCCGCCGAGGAGTTCCGCCGTAAGGTGCGGATGATCGCCCGTGACTTCGGGGCGTACTTCTACCTCCACGGCTGCTGGAAACGCCCCACGGTGGGGCTGCGCCTGCTCTTCCACAAGCTGCTGCGCTGGCTGGTACCGATCTTCTACCTCGGCGCGCTGGGGCTTTCCCTGCCCGGGACAATCGCTGGTCAACTGCCGATGTTCCTTGTAACGGCAATTCTGGGCGGCGGTCTGCTCTGGGGATTGCTGGCATGGTGGGCGATGAGCCGGGGCTGGCAGGCAAGGGGAATCGTCGGTAAGCTCCTCGCCCTGCCCGGACATTTTGTGATGGTCAACGCCGCCGCCCTGGGCGGGATCTGGCGTTTAATCACCACAGGCAGCCCGGCAACCTGGAAAAAAGCGGAGAGTAGTCATCAATAAAAAAGCTGATGACACGGTATGGGCTTCTCTCGCCCTGTTAGCGTTGCCCTCTTGTTATTGTCGTAGCGTTAATCCATTATCCTCATTCGCTGGTTAAGCGTCTGTTCCATTGTCCGCGTTGCCCGAAGATTTGTTAAAAAGCTGCTGACATTTCACCCCAAACGTACGCTGGTAAAAACTCCTCAGGAGGCTGGATTGGCTGGACTAACCTTTGCCGAGAAGTTTTTCTCTAAACGCACCGGACGCGAGGTGCGGGCGGGCGAAATCATCACCGCCGCCCCGGACATTGTGCTATCCCACGACAACACCGCAGCGATTATCGGAAACTTTAAGAAAATCGCTGGCGAGGAGGGTAAGGTAAACCGCCCGGAACGGATTCTGGTCATCCTCGACCACACCGTTCCCGCTCCCGGACAGAAGGAGGCGAGCAACCACGTCAAGATTCGTGAGTTCGTCGCCGCCCAGGGGATTAAGAACTTCCACGATGTCGGACGCGGCGGAATCTGTCATCAGGTGCTGCCAGAGAAGGGCTACGCCGCACCGGGGAAGCTCATCGTCGGCAGCGACTCGCACACGCCGACCCACGGCGCGCTGGGAGCCTTCGCCTGCGGAGTTGACCGCACCGAGACGGCAGGACTCTGGATTCAGGACGAGACCTGGTTCAAGGTACCGACGACGATCCGCTTCGACCTCACCGGCAAGCTCCCCGCCGGGGTCTATGCCAAAGATACGATCCTGACCCTGATAGGCAAGATCGGTGCCGCCGGGGCGAACTACCGTTCCGTGGAGTTCGCCGGAGCTGGACTCGCCAGCCTGACCATGGACGACCGCCTGACCATCACCAACCTCGCCGCCGAGATGGGGGCAAAGAACGCCGTTATGCCCATCGACGACCTCGCTCGTAACTGGATGAAAAGCAACGGAATCGAGTGGAACGAAGCCGACATCATCGAGGCGGACGACGATGCCGAGTACGAAGCCCGCCACGCAATTGACCTCAGCACGATGGTTCCGGTCATCGCCTGGCCCCATCAGGTGGACAACATCAAGCCGGTAAGCGAGCTGGTCGGCAAGCCGTTCCAGCAGGGACTCATCGGCACCTGCACCAACGGTCGGTTGAGCGACCTCCGCGAGGCCGCCGCCGTGCTGAAGGGTAAGCAGATCGCCCCCAGCGTTCGCCTGCTGGTGCTGCCTGCCAGCGAGGCGGTGTACGATGCCGCCCTCACCGACGGCACCATCGCCGCCCTCCACAGTGCCGGAGCGGTGATCCTCAACCCGGGCTGCGGTCCCTGCCTAGGTGCCCACGAAGGCGCACTGGCTCCCGATGAGCTGTGCCTCTCCACGGCGAACCGCAACTTCAAGGGGCGGATGGGCTGCAAGGAATCCTTCATCGCCCTGGCAAGCCCCGCCACAGTGGCAGCTTCCGCCCTCACCGGCGTTATCACAGACCCACGGGAGGTCATCTGATGGCTAAAATCTGGCAATACGGCGACGGCAGCATGATGCTGCACTCACTTTCGCGACGTACCGATATGACAGGGTAACATTCACTCCCGCGTATGCGCTCCCGTTGGTCGCTTCTAGTTAGGTTAAACTTTGTCGTCCAGACAAAGCACATTCACTTTTTGTGAGGTAGTCCGATGGCTAAAACATGGAAGTATGGCGACGACGTAAACACCGATCAGATGTTCCCCGGCAAGTACACCTACACCTGCTCCACGCCGGAGGAGATCGCCCCGCACCTCTTCGAGGACCTCGACGAGTCCTTCAGCAAAGAGGTCAAGCCCGGCGACATCGTCATTGCCGGGGAGTACTTCGGCTGCGGCTCCTCGCGGGAACATCCGAGCAAGGGGCTGCGCCACGTGGGGGTGCAGGCGATAATCGCAAAGAGCTTCGCCCGGATCTTCTTCCGCAGCGCGATTAACCAGGGACTGCTGGTGGTCGAATGCCCCGCCGCCGTGGATGCCTATAAACTCGGCGACGAGGTTACGGTGGATGCCAATGCCGGCATCGTCCGGGTGGCTGGCAAAGAGTTCAGCTTCCCAGCCTATCCACCGAAGGTCAAGGCGATCATCGAAGCCGGAGGATTAGCAGCCAGCCTCAAAGAGCAAGCCGCGTCAACCTGTGGCGGTTGTGGTTGCGGCTGCGACTGTTAGCGGTTTTTCTAGAGAGGGCGATCGCAAGGTGTTAATGTAGGGCGGGCATTGCCTCATCGGCAATAAATGCCCGCCGTTTGCTATACCTAATTCAATTCTGCTGACCGACCTAAAGGTCGGCCCCTACGTTGTTTACACCAGATATGTGAGCGACCAGCGGGAGCGGACGATCTCAGGGATGTTCTGACCGAAGGTCAGTCTTGTGGTGCAGCACACTGCGCTGCCAGGGGCGAACCTGATCCATGGGGATTGGTGTCCGCCCTTTTGCATACATCCGATAATAATCCCTCTACACTTGTTTTTTTTGAAAAAAGCTGCTACTGTGCGAATGCTGATTTTTGGAGACTACGAAAACCTGCGTTAGCCTGTGGAGACTTTGCTCAAGGAGGAAGACAGATGAAAAAGATGATCCTGTTTCTTGTTGCGATGGTGGCTGTTGCTTTGGCAACTTCCCCTGCTGTTCTCGTTGATACGTCCCAGCCCCTGATTACCGAGGAGCTGCTGTGGGACGATGGTACATATCATCATAGTTTGTATGAATTTGATCGCGGGGTCTGGTTTACGATGCCCTTCGATGCTCAGGTTGTTACCGCACGCGTTTATATCGCCCCGGCTACGGACTACGACGCTCCCTTTGATCTGCTGGTCTGTCCTCGGGATGGCAGTGGTCTGCCCGACGATGGCAATCCTTACGGTACCGGAATATTGAACTACCTCGGTGGCGAGGCGACCGGCGAAGGCTGGCTTGATGTGGACCTCACCTCTCTGGGTGTTAACCTGACCAGTGGAGATGAGTTCTATCTGTGCTTCTATCCCATCGGCTCTCCTCCTCAGCCGTATTGCGCCTACGACTTCAACTCCGACGGTTCCCATAACGCCTTTGATGGCGGCTCTGGGTGGAGTAGCTCCAGTGCCCCCGCTTATATGTTCCGGGTGATCGTGGACGACGGTGGTAGCCAGATTGAGCTGACCAGTTGGGGCTACATCAAAAACGAACTCTAGGCTCCAACCTCCTTAGTTGATTGTTAAGACAAAGCCGTCGGTTATCCGGCGGCTTTTCAACTTTACTACCCCATAAAGTTGAAGAAATCCAAACGGACTGATATACTGTCCTTAAGTTTCAGCTTGGTTGTGTGTTCAGGTGTAACAGATGTGCTTGAAACCTAAAAGGAGTGAAAGATGAAACGGCTACTACTCGCGCTGATCCTGCTGATGGTGTTTGCGTCCTTTGCCCAGGACGGCTGGTACTACGACGAAGCCAGCGGACTCTACATCACCGACGACGGCTACTACTACTACTTCTACGAGCCGTACAACGACTTCTACTTCGCCTACGATCCCAACGTGGACGTGTACTACTACTTCGATGCTGCCAGTGGGATGTTCTATCCCTACGGCACGGCTGATACTGGCTACGCCTCCTACGATGACTACAGTAGTAGTGGGTACGCCACCACCGACACCATGAGCGAGTCGAGCTACGACGCCATGATGAATGCGATGAACGAGGATTACGTCTCCTCGATGAACGCCTATGAGGGCATCGACGGCGACACGGACCATTACTACTACACCGGCGATGAAGATAACTACGACAGCTACGACGACTACTAGACCATTCGCTTTACCTCATAAGATAGCCGGGGGATGGACTCCCGGCAGCGGAAATCACTGACACAAGGAGAACCCGATGAAGAAGCTACTCGTACTCGCGCTGCTGCTGATGGCAGTTGCCACCTTTGCCCAGGACGGCTGGTACTACGACGAAGCCAGCGGACTCTATGCCACCAGCGACGGTTACTACTACTACTTCTACGAGCCGTACAACGACTTCTACTTTGCCTACGATCCCAGCATGGACATGTACTACTACTTCGACGCCGCCAGCGGGATGTTCTATCCCTACGGAACCAGCGACACCAGCTACAGCTCCTACGACGACTACTCAGGCAGCGATTACTACACCTCCTACGACGACAGTGGCTACGAGTACGACACCGGAAGCGGTGGCAGCGGAATGAACCAGGCGAGCTACGACATCATGTACGACACGATGATGGACTCTCACGCCACCTCGATGAACATCATCAACAACATGGCGGATACCGACGTGGATTACTACTACTACGATCCGGGCTATTAGGCAACGCTGTGCGTTGCATCACAGGGCTGACCTTCGGTCAGAATACCTTGATGTGTCCTACCGCTCACGCTGGTCGCTTACAGATATGGTTTGGCGATTAGTAATGCGGTGGTATTGATAAACGTAGGGGCGCAGCGTGCTGCGCCCTTTTTTGTATTGCGAGAGGGTGTGGAAAAAGGGCGGACACATAGGTCCGCCCCTACAACGTCAAAACCTTGCAGTTGTTCAGACACCTCCTCCTTCCCCCCACTGGGGGGAGGGGAACTTTTTTACACAATCGCAAGGTGTTAATGTAAGGCGGGCATTGCTTCATCGGCAGAAATGCCCGCCGTTTGCTATACCTAATCCAATTCAACGGGTCGACCTAAAGGTCGGCCCCTACGTTGTTTACACCAGATTTGTGAGTGACCAACGGGAGCGGACGATCTCAGGGGGTTCTGGGCGAAGCCCAGCTTTGTGATGCAACGCACCGCGTTGCCGACCACCGGGAAGCGGATACGCGGGAATCAGCATTGGAGCTGAGTTACCCGTTATCGCGAGTCTAAAATCCTTCGGTGGGTCGGGAGACGTAGTAGCCCTGGGCGAGTTCGGCACCCATCTCTTTGAGCTTCTCGAACTCCTCGACGGTTTCAATACCCTCGGCGATGACCCGGCTGTCGATGCGGCTTGCCAGGTCGAGGAGGGTCAGGAGCAGCTCCTGCTTGATCTTGTTCTTGTGGATTTCGGTAACCATCGCCCGGTCGAACTTGAGAAACTCCGGTCGCAGCTCGGCGATGGTATTGAGGGAGGAGTAGCCTGCACCGGCATCGTCCACGGCGATGAGGAAGCCCCTCTCGCGGTAGCGGGTCAGGCTGTCCTTGAAGGCGGTGAGATCGTGGATGGCGGTGCGCTCGGTCAGTTCGAGGACTATTCGCTGGGATTTGTAGGCATCGCTCTCTTCGAGATCGCTGAAGAAGCGGGGATCGGTAAAGGAGAGCGGGGTTGTGTTGAGGAAGAGCAGCTCCTCGTCGCCGATGACCTCCGGTGCCACGGAGACGGCGTGGCGACGACAGAGATTATCCAGCTCGCCGGAGAGACCAGAGTTGGAGGCAAAGGAGAAGAGGTGTTCGGCGTTCTGGAAAATGGTTTTCTCCGGACCAAGACTGAGGGCTTCGTAACCCAGCACCACCTTGTCCTTCATGTAAACAATCGGCTGGAAGCGGGTCTTGATGCGCTCGCCGGAGATGATCTGTGCCAGTTCTCGATACTTGAGCATCTCCTCGCGCTTGTCCTCGTCGGATGCCATCTCTCTGGCTTCGCGGATTGCGGTGTAAACGACGCGTTCAAAGCGAACCAGCGGGTCGTCCACGATTAGCGAATAGCCGATGCTAACATTGAGGTTGTTCTCGCGGAGTTCCTTGCCCAGGGTACTGATTTTATAGAACTCCCGTACCATCTCGACGACCTCGGCAACCTTCCCAGTGGTCAGACAGTTGCCGGTGACGAAGAGGAAGAAGCTCGGCGTGCGGATTGCCTCTTCAAAAACTATGCCCTCAGCGTCCATCACATCGTCGTTGAAGATGGAGAGAACCTTTGCCAGACGGGAGATAAGTTCGTCGGTGGACTGCCAGCCGAAGGAGCTTTCCAGGGTGGTGGTTCGGGATAGCTCGACGCAGATCAGCCCGACGGCGTGGTCGTCCCGGTCGAGCATCCGGCGGATATCGTTGAGAGCCACCGGAAGGGTCGGCAGTCCGGTGAGGCGGTCGTAGAGGAGATTTTTATAGCGGAGCAGGTCCGCCCTCAGGCGAATATCCGGCTTGGAGCTATTCTGGTTGGAGATTGACATTAGTTAACCCAGTTGGATACGCGGTTACTTTTGCTTAACTAACCATTGGCAGGGGTGGAGATAATTGTGGATTCTCCACACCTGCCGCTTTACTTTCCTTTGACCTACCAGACCGGCCAGGAATCTCTAAACATGCGTGGTTTCTCCTCGACGGTCGAACCAGCAGGAGCGGAGAGGGCGTTGTAGCGGTTGAACTCCGCGTCGGTCATCGGGCGTGCATCGACCTCACCGGATTCGGGATCGAGCCAGACACCGTCGCCCTTTTCCACGGAAACCGCTTCGTCGGCTCCGGGCAGGCTGGCATCCACGGCACCCTCGGTGGTGCAGAGAATCTCTTTGCCTCCCTCGTCGATTCCGGAGACAAAGCGGGTTCCGCGCACGGCGGCGGAGGTGGAGGGCGTGTTGACGATGAAGGGGTGATCGGCGGTTACTCGTTGAACCGCCGCGCCGACAATTCCCATGATAACGGAGAACTCACCGCGTAGAGGATAACCCAACTCGCCGAGGCGGTCAATCCGCAGGCGAGTGTTAGAGTCCAGGCGCAGAACAGAGCCGTCAACCCGCCTGAGTACCAGACCGGAGTGAGACCCTGTCTGGACAACGGCACCTTCGGGAAGCTCGTCACGCAGTGAAAGACGGAGGGTAGGTTCTACATCAACCCGCTCGGCGACGCCGGTAACTTCGTAAACAACCAAAGTGTGAGCAGCAACCGGAGTTATCAGGGCTGCCAGAATAAGCAGCGTGAACAGGGAGCCATGTTTCATTGTTCTTTCCTTTGGAATGGAGGGGCGTTTTGTGAACTAGCAGTTGGAGCAAGGCAGAACTTTTCTATTCCAGATTCTTCAACTGCAGGGTCTGGATGGGGAAGGGGATGTCGTAGCCACCATCGGTCAGGGTGCGGTTGAGCTTGACGTTGATGGCGTTGGTAACATCAAGCCCCTCGGTAAAGCTCCTGCACCAGGCGACAATCAGGAAGTTGAGCGAGAAATCGCCAAACTCCATAAAGAAGGCACTGGGAGCCGGATCTTTCAGGACGCCTTTGGCTCCTCTGACAGCAGTGAGCATCGTCTTAATCGCCGCTTCGGGGTCGGTACCGTAGGCGAGACCAATGTTAAGCTTCAGCTTGTGGACGGTGTCCGGATAGTTGAAGTTCTCGACGTATTCCCCGGCGATGGTGGAGTTGGGGACGACCACCGTGGTGTTGTTGAGGGTCAGGATGTCGGTGGAGCGCATCCCGATGCGGGTAACATCGCCATAGACCCCGGCGACCTTGACCCGGTCGCCAACCCGGAAGGGGCGGTCGGTCATCAGCACAAAGCCGGAGATCATGTTGGCAAGGGTATCCTGCGCCGCGAATGCCACCGCCATTGAGGCAACACCTAAGGTCGTAACCAGAGCGACGATGTCCACGCCGAAATGCTCCAGCACGATGATCAGAGCCACGGAGTAAATAGCAACGCTGACGACCTTGCGAATCAGCGGTATGAAGTCCAGCCCCATAGTAACGCCGGTCTCCGACTCCGCCTTGGTGCTGTACCAGTTAAAGAATGCCATCAGCAGACCGAGGATGCCCTTAATCGCGATCAGCACCGCAAAGACAAAGAGCGCGCCGCTGACGAGGCTCTCCAGCCCCAGCTTGTCGAAGGGGTAGAGGCTCCACGCCAGATAAACCGCCGAGAGGATCGCCGCGTTATGAACCGGCTGCGCCAGGGACTCCACCAGCATCTCATCGAGATTGGTTTTGGTGAGCTTCGCCAGTCTTTTGGCGATGTGCCGGAAGACCGAGCGGAGGATCTTTGCCAGAATAATGCCGAGGATGACCACCGCCACGGAGAAAGCGACGGCGATGACGATCTCTTCCCAGCCAGAGGCGGTTGCGCCGCCCTTGCCAGAGAAGATCGCCTTAAAGACGTTATTAAAGGTTCCGCCGGTAATCTCAGCGGTTGCTACTGCGGTGCTGCCTTCCATTTACTGCTCCTTGCGTTGCTTTTCAAAAGGTATCACTGTTCTAATCAGATGTTGCCACTCCAGGCGGACTCTTACAAGCCACCTTTAGGAGTATAGCAGAAAGCGCATGGTTACGCAGTGTTTGTTTCGGCATACAGTGCCGAGCCGACCCGCACCAGGGTCGCGCCCTCTTCCACGGCGATCTCGAAGTCGCCGCTCATCCCCATTGACAGCTCGGTGAAGCTGTCAAGTTCATATCGAGATTGCAGCTCATCGCGGAGCTGGCGCAGCCCGGCAAAGACCGGACGGGCATCTTCAGGATTGTCGCTGAAGGGCGCCATCGTCATCAAACCACGCGGGAGAATCCCCGGTAGTTTGAGCAGGGCGGGAAAGCTCGCCCGTAGCTCGTCGGCGGAAAAGCCGCTCTTCGACTCCTCGCCGGAGAGATTGACCTCGAAGAGAACGGGCATCGGACTTGACAGACTACGCTGGGAGATGCCCGCTGCCAGCTTGAGTGAGTCCACCGAGTGGATCATCGAAAAGAGGTCGAGGACTTTGTTGATCTTGTTGCTTTGGAGCCGCCCGATGAAGTGCCACGCAAGCCCGGCGTTGTCGTTAAGCTCCTTGTGTTTTGCCAGAGCCGCCTGAACCCGGTTCTCGCCGATAAGCTCGACTCCGGCTTCCTTCAGCAGCGGCAGCACAGTTGCTTCTACATATTTAGTAACGGCAACCAGCCGCACCTGGCTGGCAGCGTTCGGCGAGCGTCCCCGGGCAAAAGAAATGCGAGAGAGGACGCTGGTGAGATTTTCCTGAAGCTGGGGGAGGGTTGTCATAGAAGACCTGTGCAATGGGACTTAGGTGTTTCCCCTCTCCCCTCTGGGGAGGGGACTCGTCCCACGGGCAGGGGTGAGGGGTGGAGCGTTCTCTAAATTAAAAAAATGCCAAAAATGCAGAATCGCGAAATTAGTGCGCCATACCGGCACATGCTAACATGAGGAATATGCAATACTAATACAGTGAAAATAGATACTTGCTGTAACATTTGTAAACACGATGTGATAGTATGTACTACTCTTTGTTCACATAATGAGTTGGCACGATTCTTGCGCTATAGTATGTGAGGGGAGCAAACTTTGGATTCCTCTACATCCATCGCTACATATGTATGTGTAGCAAAAAGGAGCAAAATGTACAACAAACAACGGCGATATCGCCACCCTCGTACCAGAAAGTATCTCATTCCCCCAGATACGCTAGTAGTAGTGGCTGAGAAAGGAGCAAAGTTTCACTTCTTTGATGAACCAACATGTGGCTATGCCAAAAAGTGTTTAACGGTTCTTACTTACGAAGCAGCCATTATCCTAGGCTATAAGCCTTGTCGCTATTGCTTCCTCAAATGCAATTTTCCCTATTGTGAGGAAAGCTTCCAAAGGGATAGAGAACGATTATTAAGAACAGGTTCTATCGTATAGCCCTCTAAAGTGTCTCTCACGAGGCACTTTTTTACTCTATAACCCAGGGAATCTGATACCGGCAGTCGAAGGCGATGTCCTTTGCCTCTGGGCTGCCCCACCACGCGCTGGCGGCGATCACATGCTCCGCCGTGTACTCGAATGCGTAGAGCAGCGGGTGAACGGTAACGGTCTCGCCGGGAGCCAGGGAGTCGATCCAGACCGTGTCCTGCTGGGCGATTCCGGAGAAGCGGGTCGGCTCGGTACGGACGCGGATGTCGGTGAGTGTGGTGTCGCCGTGGTTGGTTACCTCGCAGGGAACGTCGAAGAGGAAGGCTCCTGCACCTTCCGGTCGTCGGACGACGATCTCGATAGGGATGTCGCCGCTCGCCTGACGCAGCTTGCTCATCGACGCCGCTCCGGTGATGGCATAGTCCTCCAGCGTCCAGCCTCCGGTACGGTACGCCATCCGCTCCAGATCGTGGACGAAGAGTCCCTCCAGCAGCCCGTCGGAACGCAGGCTGGCGTTGGTTCCCGGATACTCCGGGTTGAGGGCAGCAATGTCATCCCAGGGACCAGCGGAGCCGGCAAGGTCAAAGGCTGCCTCCTCGGCTCGATTGCCCATCTCTATGGGGAACGGCGCGTTAGGGTTCCACGGATTTTCCAGCTGGACGGTGTCGGCGATTACCCCACCGAGGAGGTTCACCCGCCCGTCTCGGTATTCCTTGGGCCATTCCTTCAGCAGACCATCCCACTCGTTGCGCGTGGCGTCGTAGAGCATCAGGGCGACGAAGTCCGCCCCGGCATCGGTCATCATGTTGAGGTCTTGCCCGTGCTGATGCATCCAGCCGAGGACGAAGCACCAAAGCGGCTTGGTGATTCCGGCTCGTTCCTTGATCTCGGCAAGGGTCTGGGCAGATTTGCTCGCCCGCCACCACGCCCAGAGACGACTCATCCGGGGATAGGTGCGGCTCTGCCCCACCAGCCAGGTCATCTGTACCTCAAGGGGTTGTTCGAGGAAACCGTCGTAAGGAATCAACCCAAGCTCGGTAACGAAGTCGCCGACCATCTCGAAGCCACCGGGCCCGGAGCGGATGTAGTCTAGCCCGATGTAGTCCACCTGGGGCTGATCCTGGAGCCACTGCGCCATCTCGACGATGTGGTTCTTGCGCAGCTCGCAGTTCAGGCTGGCGTTGAGCGTCCACCAGAAGCCCGGTGAACTCCCCGGCTCGTCGGGGACGACATAGTTGCGGGAGAACTCATAATCAATCGCCGGACGACTGGCTCCGTAGGGAAAGAAGCTGGCGATCCAGCAGCCGAAGTCAATCCCGGCACGCTGACATTCCCGCCCCAGCACCGGAACCATCTCCAGATCAAGGGGCAACCAGGGATTCTCGGCGGTAGGATTGTAGGTAGTCTTGGTAATCGCCGCGCTGAACCAGAAGGAATCGGCACCAACGTACTCCGGCCAGGAGATGAGATTCTTCCAGCCGGGAATCCGCCGCCGCGGTCCGCCGAGACGGGCGTTGTAGTAGTTGGCGTCGGTCTCCAGCGTCAGGGCAAAATGGGGCAGCGGAACAACCTCCGACGGCGCGCGCCCCCGGATAGTGAAGTCGGCGGCGGTAGATTGCAGAACCGCTCCCGCCGAGTCCCTCGCCTCGATCTTCATCTGGTAATCGCCCAGGGCCGGATCCCAGGGCATCGCCCAGTAGCCGCGCCAGTAGCCATCCTCTTCCTCGCGGAAGCGCAGCTCTGTCTCTCCGGTAACCCCGGCGATCGCCTCGCCGTTGAGGGTCGGTACGCCGATTAGCTCCTGCGTCGCCGATGGAACACCGTCCACGGCGACCACGACGACCTCGTATCGCCAGAAGGCGGGTTGCTCGCTCCGGGCAGAGAACGACCCTGGCTCCGCTAGGACAACGGTTAATGTAACCGCCAGCAACAGCACAGCCAACATCGACAACAGGGTAACGAACCTCAGACGTTCTTTCATGGGCGTGTTCCTATATTATTTTCGTTGCCCGTGGATGGTAGCACCGACGACGAAAACGGTCAACCAAGTGGCAACTCATTTTTTGTTTAGAACGTATCAAAACTGGCGCGATATTTGCTGGCCTTGCGTCGATGGCAAAAGTGAGCTACCTTGTGGGTAGGAACCATGTACGAAAACATTCCCCAATTTCCGAACGAGGAGGTCTCTATGACTGGTCCAAAGCGGGAAAGTGAGAAGCAGTTGAAGAAGATCAACGACCACAAAATCAACGAGCAGGCGCGGGAGTACGACCATAGTCGCACAAGCGCCCGCCACGGTCGACCACCGGGTGGATACAAGCACACCGAGGGACGAGGGTTTAAGGAGTAGTTCTCCACAATAAAAATTAAGATAACGGAGCCGTCAAGGCTCCGTTTTTGTGTTGTGTGGGGATTTTAGCCAGTAGGGGAGTATTGCAATACACCCCTACATAAAACCTTGCAGTTGTCCTGGTTTCGCTGGTAGGGGCGGACCTATGTGTCCGCCCAGTTATTATACAAAGAGGGCAGGCGCAGGGAGCTGCCCCTGTAAGTTGGTCGCCGT
>JAIOSI010000036.1 GCA_021107695.1 bacterium | reverse complement strand
GTTGTCCCCGGCTGCAAAATAGACCAAACCTCTAGAAACCACCGGCGGAACCCTAACCGAGCCGAGAAGCGGATACCGACAGAGGATTTTCCCGCTCGTATCTAAAGTTACGATTCCCTCGGCATCGCCGTAGGTGATTGTATTGCCAATGGTTGCGAGGAAGGTTGTCGGCTCGGCTTGCAAGGTAAAGAGCAAGCCATCGTCGGAGAAGTCCAGCGGCAGAACCGCGCCGGTCTCCACCCCCAGAACGACCAGACGGTTGACTCCACTCTCTTCGTCCTCAGTCATCTCGCCTATAACCAGTGCCAACTTGACCGAGCCGCCGCCGGGGAGTTTGCCGCTGAAGAGAACAGTGCCGCTGGCATTAACCACCACCACGCCGCCGTCGCTGGTACCAACGGCGACCAGCCCTTCACCGACGGCAAGCAGCTGACTCGGTTCAGCAGGCAGAGGCAGCCGCCAGGCGAGTCCTCCGGCTCCAGCCATCCGGGAGAGGAGGTAGCCGTCGTCCTCCAGCACGACAAAGGTTGTTCCCTGTGTCGGGGTTGCCTCGACCACCCGGAACTCCTCGCTGACCAGCTCGGTTCCCCGTACCTCGGTCAGCGATTGCAAAGCCAGCTCGCCCCCCGGCTCCAGGGGCGAAAGGAGCAGTACCAGCCAGCTGAGGACGAAGGACATTACTTCCATTACTTCTCTCCTAGTCGTTGCCAGAGCCTGATTAGCTTCTCTCCAGCTTCCTCATCAACAATCAATGGGGTCGCCGCCAACCGCTGATACTTACCCAGACGATTACGCCAGAGCAGGGCGGGGGGCGCATCTTCCAGCTCGAATCTTGCCAGTCCCATTACCCAGGGCCTCCCCGGTACGGCGGGGGGCTTTTGCCAGAGGTGGCTACCCAGAACCACCAGCCCGCCGAGGTCTATCCGCGAATCGTAACCGAAGCGTCCCTGCCCTCGCAGGTAGGGAATCGGGTACAGCTGCTCGCCGTAGAGGGAAATTTCACAGCGGGGTAGCTCCCTCTGTAGTCGGGCAAGCTCCTCACCGCCAGGGTGTTCCCAAAGCATCAGCAAAGCCGGACCGCCACCGAGGGAGTCAATCTCTTCCTGTAGTGCGGGGAAGTCCGTTGCCATAAGCGTGCGGTTAAGCGACCTCGGTAGCGGACGACGATTGGGTGAAGCGAGCTTTGCTTCGGCTTTGGCTAATTCGCTCAGTGCCAGTTCGGCGGCTTCCTCTGGAAAGCCATAGAGCCAGACCGGAGGCTGGAAAAGAGGATCCGTCGGCGGTCCGCCCTCCATAAAGAAGAGCCAGGCTCCCTCTGGCGACTGCGGCACCAGGCTGAGGCGCAGCTCACCCGGTACCAACGCCGAGGCAACAACGGGCAGGAGTAGCAGCACCAGCAAAATCCGCATTCGACTCCCAGAGGAGAGAAGTTATCCGAAGGCAATCATAGCCCCTTTGGAGCTATATTGCAATTGCGGTACCATTCCGATGTTTGCTCGTAGATTGTCCATGCTCGGTTTTCGTAGTGTGCCACGCCTCTGTAAGGTTTTGATGTTATCTGTGTATCTGCTCGCTTGTTGATAAAACGAGTTAAGAAGCGAGTGGAACGAGCGCGTCCGTGGGGAGAAGCGGAGTTCGCTGTTACCGACCAGTCGCGAAAGTATGTGTAGCTTTAAGCTGGCAACACGGTACATTGCATCACAGGGCTGACGCTTCGCGTCAGAAAATCCTGGGGCCATCCACTCCCGCTGGTCGATACACCTATTCTCCTTTCCCTCTGGAAGAAAGGTCGGGAAGAGGATTAACTCCGGTGGACTTTAAGCTGCTCGATTTTTATAGCAACCTTTGAAACTTACTGGTAGACTACGGAGTCAAAGGTGGCAGGAGATTAGCGGAACAAATTCGGTGATATTGAGGCGCGTATGACAAAACTGGATCTGGAGAAGAAAAGCGTTTTCTACAACATCTGGCAGCTTGCCTGGCCCGCCGCTCTGGCGGCGATTCTGGGCAACCTTGCCAACATTGTCGATCGCATCTTCATCGGCGGACTGGGGCTTGCGTCTATCAACGCGGTCAGCTTCGCCGGGAATATCATCTGGATGAGCTTCGCCGTTACCGAGCTGGTTACCGCCGGAACCATCGCCATGGTCTCTCGCCAATGGGGAGCGGGAAAGTTTGAACTGGCGGAGGCGGACGGTCACCGCGCCCTCAAGTTCGGCATGATGATCGCTCTGGGGCTGACCGTCCTCGTGGTGGTGATGGCTCCCTGGATCATCTCCCTCTTCGACCCTACGGCGGCGGAGTATCCCCTTGCCGTGGACTACCTGCGCATCTTCGCGCCGGGGTTCGGCTTCATCGTCATCGCGATTACTATCCATTCTGTTTTCTCCGGCTCCGGCGATACCCGTACCGGAATGTGGGCGTTTGCCGGCTTCAATCTGCTCAACATCTTCCTTGACTGGCTGCTGATCTTCGGTAACTGGGGGTTTCCCGCCATGGGGGTGCGGGGTGCCGCCCTTGCCAGTACGATCTCCTCTATCCTCGGAACCCTGTTGATCATCGTCGCCTACCGCCGCAAATGGTCCAACGTTTCGCTGAAGGGTTTTTTCAAAAACAAGCTCCACCTTGAAGATATTAAACGATTCTTGCGGATAGGTCTGCCCGCCTTTGGGCATGGCATCACCCGTCCCCTCACCGGAATCGTGATGTTCCGCATCGCCAGTTCGCTAAAAACCACCCTCCCCGACGGAACCGAGGTGAACCTCGTCGTCGGAGCCTTCGCCATCGGGATGAGCGTCCTCGCCTTTGGACAGTTCCTCGGCGCGGGACTGATGGCGGCTCCGGCTCCGCTGGTAGGACAGTTCCTCGGTCGCAGCCAACCCCAGCGAGCCAAAGAGGCCGCCCATAAGGTAACCCTGGTTGGTCTCGGCGTTCAGGCCCTGATGACCATCACCTTCATCCTCTTCGGTCGCCAGCTGGCGATGATCTTCCTCCACAATCCCGGCTCCGCCGAGTTGACTAATCGAGTGCTTGACATGGCACACCGCTACCTGATCTTCATCGGGCTGGGTGCGATGGTCAATGTGATGAGCTGGACCTACGGTGGAGCCTTTCGGGGAGCCGGGGACACCAAGCCACCGATGTGGGGCGCACTTCTGGCGAACTGGCTGATAAAAATCCCCACCGCCCTGCTATGTGCCTATGTCTTCCATCTCAACGACCTCTCGGTCTGGCTGGCGGTCTGCTTCTCCCAACTCTTCGAGGGAGCCTACGTCGCCCTGCAGTTCCGCCGTGACAAATGGATGGAAGCAAAAATCTAGCAATGCAGTGCGTTGCATCACAGTTTCGCGATAACAAATATAGCCGAACAACGCTGGTACCCGCGTTTGGTGTCAACTAAGACGTAGTGGTCGTAGCCACCAGCGCAGTGCGTTGCATCACAGAACTGGGCTGCGCCCGGAACACCTTGAGAAACATTACAGGTTTATCAGGAGCATGTAGGGGCGAACTTTATGTTCGCCCTTCAATAAATAGCCCCTTCCCCCCTACTGGGGGGAAGGATTTAGGAAGGGGGGCTGTCGCTGAAGGTGCGCGCCCTGTGATAATCCTCAAATGTCAGATGGTTTCGCTGCGCAATCGAACAGGCGATTGGGGATTGCGGGGGAGTTGCCCTTTACTGAATCTTTCCCAATTGCCTCTCCGCGTATTTTACAATGATTTCCGATAACTCAATCGTCAACTCCGGAGACCACAATGGCAAAGCACAAAGGCTTACAGCTGGCTCTCTGGATTGTCGGCGGTATTTTTGCCTTCTTCGGCTTCTGGGTCTTGATGATTATCGCCTTCATCAACAATAACAATAATATCGGCTTTGGGATGATGCTCTCGATCTTCACGGCTCCCCTAGGGGTGGCGGCGGGAACTCGCCTGGCGAACCCAAAGAAAAAACGCCGCCGAAAAAAGAGAAAGAAACATCGGTAACGATTTTACCCATATGTCCATCTAACACAGGGAAATACAAAACAGGGCTGCCAACTGGCAACCCTGTTTCTTGTCTTGTTCTCTCAGAAGAGTCCTTTAGCTCTCTTCACGAGCCGCTGAGGCGGCTTCTGCCGCTGCCCGGCGTTCTTCAGCTTCGGCAATCAGCGCTGGCAGAAGATTCTCTACCTCAGCCGAGGCGACCATCTGCTGCAACCACGCCTGGAAATACGCCTCCTGCTGACCCTGAAGCACCTGACGGCGGGTCTCTTCGAGGGCGATTCCGTAGACTTCACCGGAGGGTTCATCAACCCGCAGCCCACGAACGATGAAGAAGGCACTCTTGTCTTCAACAACGCCGGATAGCTGGTTCGGCGTAAGCTGGAAGGCAGTACGGGCTGCCTGGGGAGCGTAGGCAAGCATGGGCAGTGAGCCAGCTCGATTGAAGCTCGCCACGTTGACGACGGCGTAGCCCTCTGCCACGGCGGCTTCTTCCAGACTTCCTGAGTTGGCAGCAGCCAGAACCCGCTCTGCGGACTGACGGGTTAGCTCTTTAGATTTCTCGTTGACCAGATTCGCCTCGATCCGAGCGCGGACATCCTCAAAACTGTACGGCTCCGGATCGATATGCTCAACCACCCGGATGACGTAGTAGTCCCGCTTGAGGGAGGCATCGGGGTCATTCGGCAGGGCGTTGCTGTGGGTCAGCACCTGGGAGACCTCACCAGGTTCCAGATCGAAGGCGTAGGCGCGCAGGGTGGGGAAGTTGCCGATCTTCTCGTCAACGATAATCGCGTCATTGGCGAAGGGTCCCGCCTGCTGAACCTCCACATCGGGCATCAGCTCTGCCACCTGCTCCAGCGTCTTTCCGGCGCGGAGCTTGGTGTCCAGCAGCTCAACGTACTCGTCCAGAGCGCGCATGGTCTGATCCATCCGCAGCTGTTTCTCCAACTCATCGCGAACAACCTCGAAGGGCTGTACGTCGTCTTCACGATAGACGATGTGCCAGCCGAACTGGGTCTTTACCGGCTCAGCGGAGTGCTGTCCAATTTCCAGACCGTAGGCGGCATCCTCGAACTCGATGACCATGTCGCCGGGACCAAAGAAGCCCAGATCGCCACCGTTGGGACCACTGGGGCCTTCGGAAAGTTCAATCGCCAGGGCGGCAAAATCCTCACCGGAGTCGAGACGGGTAATTGCTTTTTCCGCTTTTTGGCGAGCCGCTTCAACGGCTTCCTCGGTGTCTTCCAGAGTAGCGTTAAAGAGGATATGCCGACAGTGGATGCGCCCTGCATCGACATCCATCAGCTTGTTCTGCTCGTAGAGGTCGAGGAGGTTCTGCTCGGTCAACTCCACCTTGTCGTAGAACTCGTCAAAGCGCAGGGCGAGGTAATCAATCGTGGCTTTGGGTGGAGACATATAATCGTCAAGATTTTCATCGTAGAAGGCGCGTGCCTCGGCCTCGGTTACGGTGGCTTCTTCCAGATAGCTGGAGAACGCCATCATCACGAAGTCGGCTCCAGCCGTCTGGTTTTCTTCCACCCAGGCTGCCCGAACCGCTGGTTCGGGAACATAAACCGAGTCGTAGATTACCGAGTGAACCTTCGCTACCAACAGTTCGCGGGAGAGGATCCGCCGCCATTCTTCATCGGTTGTGCCGACGGAAGCCAGCCAGCCGTTGTAGCCCGCGATGTCGAAGTTGCCCTCTTCATCGGGGAAACTCTGGGTAATCGCCAGGGTGATTTCATCATCTCCGACGGAGAGTCCCCACTCCTCCGCCTGCTGACGGATTACGTAGTCAGCGGTCAGGCGTCTGAGTGCCTCTTCGGAGGCAAGCTCTGCCAGAGCCGGATCGTAGGCGGTTCCTTCGGGCATCACCTGAGACAGCAGTCCTCGATAGAGCTGCTCGTACTCGTAGTATGGAACGTCTTCTCCATTAACGACCAAGACAACGGGCTGCGACTCGCAGCCGCCACCACTGCTGAAGCTCATGCCCCAGGCAAAGACAACTGTTCCTAAAAAACCAATAACCGTAATCCAGAGGATTGGCTTCATTTTCTCGCGGAGCGCACGCATAGCCATAGGGGTTGACCTCCCAAAATACATCCATTTCAGACTGATACTCAAGCGGGGCATTCTAACATAGCATCGTACTTCGTACAACCGTAACAGGGATTCTGGCGGGGTGTGGTTTGGAACTATTTGAAGAAGGGCGAACACAAGGTTCGCCCCTACATAATCACAAATATCTGTATGGGCAGGTGTCCACCCCTTTAACCCACCCTACATTAACCCCACGAGATTTTCCGGGCGAAACCCAGTCCTGTGCTGCAACGCACCGCGGCAGCATGATGCTGCACCCACTGCTGACCTTCGGTCAGAAAACCTGAAAAATACCTGACCATCAAGTTATATTTGTGAGCGACCAACGGGAGCGAATACTCTCAAGGTCTTCTGGGCGAAGCCCAGTCCTGTGATGCGACGCACCGCGTTGCCTACTGAACCTCGTCCCACCACTTGCCGATGTACCAGCGTGCCTGATCGCTGCCAGCGTCATCCTGTCGAGTTAGCTCGAAGCTGGCGGTGTGCTGAGCGTGGTAAGTCATGCTTTCGGCAGGAATGGTAACGTAAAGATCGTAGGGGATGTGGCTCATTCGTTCGGTTGTTTCGTCATCCGCCGGTGGAAGATAGTTCTCTGGTATGGCGAGCGTCAGATCGATATTCTGCGCCCCGATCGCGTCATTCTCAAAGAGGCTTTGGGTAGATTGCAGGTCTTCAACCTTGTTGTAGGTCGCTGGCAACCCCTGACCCTGATCACGCTCTGAGAAGTAGAAGGTGAAGCTGTCGTGGATCAGCGTTTCGTATCTATCGTAGTACATGGCGTTGTTGTAGCACCACTCCAGGTTCTCCAGCACGATTTTGGGATTGGTTGGATTCTGCCACTCAACTGGTGGAGTAGTTGGCGGTATCTGAGGATCGATACACCCAATAGCTACGAACAACGAAACAGCAATCAGCCCCAGCAGTAATACCCGTCCCATCGCTTACCTCCATTTTTAAACATTTTCAAATCACACCAATTGAAGCCCATTGGAAAGGCGCACCCGGCACAGCTATCGCCTATGCTTAACTCGACTAATCTAGCACTGAAGAGAGCCAATGTCAAAGGGTAAAAGAGCTACAGCAGCAGCCCCAGCAGCGTTCGCAGGCTTAGAGCCATAATCAATATCCCCACTCCCACCAACAGCCACTTTGATGGGAGTTTTTTGCACAGCATAGCGGAAGGTGGAGCCGCCAGGATGCCGCCGATGATCAATCCAAGGATAATTCGCCAGTAGTCACCAATCCCGATGGTAACGATAAAAGCGACGGTCTGTACCGCCGTGATGAAGAACTTGACCAGGTTCACCGTGCCAACGGTCTGGGCTGGCTCGTAACCATCGCTGAGGAGCTTCCCCGTAACAATTGGTCCCCACCCGCCGCCGCCGAGGGAATCCAGAAAGCCGCCGATTCCGCTATGCAGTGCCAGTCCCTTGCTGGCTTCCGGTGAATCGATTTCCTCTCGCTTCTTCAGGGTCTTCCAGAGCAACCGCCCACCAACGAAGAGCAGGTAGAGGGCAACGAAGGGGGTTAGATAATGACCGGGAAGCTGACCAATAAGCAGAACACCCACCACTCCACCGAGCATCCCGGTGATGAGGAGCCGCTTAATCAGACCCTTCTCGATATTCCCCAGCCTGAAGTGCGACAGGGCCGATGCCAGGCTGGTCAGCGTTCGCGTCGCGTGGACCGAGGCGGAGGACTGCGCCGGAGGAATCCCCAGGGAGAGCAGGAAGCTGTTGGCAATCACGCTGTGCGCCATTCCGGTAACGCCATCAACAAACTGGGCGAGAAAGCCTACGCCCAGGTAGAGGAGAAACTCAGTGGTGAAGAGGTCTTCCATAAAGCTGGCAGCTCCCGTTGGCAAGCAGCTTAAAGCTGCTCACGCTTGCTCCACCTGTGCGGGGAGGGGCAATTAGAGAGATCGTAACTTTCTCAAAAGCTCACCGCGGCAAAGCCTTCGCTCATTTTGCGGCGGGGATTAAAATCCCCGCCCTACATTTATTCTCACCGAAGTACAGGTATCGACCAGTGGAGCATATACGCGGAAGTTATCGTTACCGACTGTTGGCGTAATAGATCGGCTTGAGGGCGATCTGCTTCCAGCCCAGAGCTTCGGGGATCATCCGGCTGGGCAGCGTCAAACGCTGCACCTGGGAGCTGGTGCTTCGCACCAGAAAGCCCTGAGGATTCCGGTTGCAGGGGGCGATTCTCCCATCTCTATCCTCGTGGTGTGCGATTAAGGTAATAGAGCGGTCTGAGGGCGATTTGCTTCCAGCCCAGAGCTTCGGGAATTAAACGACTCGCGGTGTTACCGGCGGCGGTTTCCCAGAACGGAATCAGCCCGCACTCCCGTAAAATCTGGCAAAGAGCCAGGACGGCGCTCCGAGCCAATCCTCTGGCGCGGTAGTCAGGGTGAGTCGCCACGGCAATGTCGGCGTAGCGTTCATCGGCGGCAAAGACCGTTGCCACAGAACGCACTTTGCCATCGAGCAAAGCAACGGTAGCGGTTGCCTGTTTACAGAACTCCCGTGCCGAAGAGTATCGCTTCCAGAGCCACCTTTCACCAATGGCCTTAACAGCCAAAGCATCGTCTGCTGTGATAGCGCGGGTTTCGCCGTTCGATGGGAGAGTTTCTCCACCGACAAAGCCGATCCGTTCCTGGCGAATGACGCTGTCGAAGGAGCTTCCCAGACTCGATTCCCAGTCCGGGTCGGCTTTGCAGAATCCGCTCCAGTCCGGGGCAGGCAGGGCCGCCAGCCCGGCGCAGAGACCACTGGCGGAGCCGATATCGCTGTACGCCTCACAGCCACAGGAGAGACCGTAGCAGACCTCCACCGACTCAACGGTAGACTGCTCACAGGTGGGATCGCCAGCCAGCATCAGCTCGTCCCCGACGAGGTAAACCAACCAGCCCTCGCCAAAGCGCAGCTCACCACGCTGGGCGAGGAGGCTCGCCCGGACGATCTGATTCCCCGGCTCGGCGGGAAAATGTTTCAAGGCTCGTTCAAAATCCTCGTTCATCTCTCTCATTTCCAGCTCAGGGTCAGGGCTACAAGATTGTTTTCGCTACCAACTAAACGCGGTTAGCATCACATTGAAAAGAGCGGTGTTGTCCAGATAGCCGCCGCGCACCGGGTCCTCACCGATAGCGTAGCCTGTCAGCAGCTCGGCTCCGTGACCACGGGCGTAGAGAGGAATCAGCGAATTGCTGTGACTGCCGGAGTTCCATGCCCAATAGACCTCTTCATCTGAGTCGATGGATCCGTTGCCGTTACCGTCTTCCCAGGCGGCACGGTGTCCTTCTTCGTCGTACTCTGTCTCCAGAGCCAGCGTTCGCGGCGAGACCTCACCCAGCGGCTTATCGGGCAATACGCCCACGCCGGCGGTCAGATAGCCGCACTCGTGGTCTCCGGTAACCAGCACCAGGGTATTCTCCCAGGAGCTGCCGTTGGCGGGGTTCTCCACCCAGTCGCAAACAGTCTCCACAGCATCATTGAAGGCGAATAGCTCACCAAGCATTCCATCCAGATAGTTGGAGTGAGAAGCCCAGTCGGTGGCTCCGCCCTCAATCATCAAAGCGAAACCGTCGGGGTCGCGCTCCAAAACCGTGATTGCCGCAGTGGCACATTCTGCCAGAGTCGGATTCGCGGGATTGTTCTCAGAGCCATCAGCAAGCTGCCAGTCGAAGCAGCCGTATTCTCCGCCGAAGAGTCCGAAGAGTCGCTCGGTATCGGAATCAGCAGCAGCAGCGATGAGTCGTTCGCCGGCGGAGCCATCGCCTTCGATTCTCTCTACCAAGCTCCACCTTGGGTTAACAAAGCAGTCTCCCCGCAGGCGGAGTAGCTGGTCGGAGTTGATGTAGTCATCGTTCCAGACTGGATGTCCGGCTCCGATCATCACGATGGGAAGAGCTACTGTTGAGCCGTGACTTCCGACTCCCGCTTCGCCCCAGACCCCTTCGTCAAAGATAGCATAGCCGTTCTGGCGCGCGTCATTGTGGGCGTACCAGGCGGCGGGTGTGGCGTGGGAGAGGTAAACGCTGGTAACAACGCCGGATGCCAGACCTGCTTCGGCGGCATACTCACCGATGGTTTTCAGACGGGTTACGTCTCCGGGACCAACGGAGATGTTGCCGGAATCGGTTTTCATTCCGGTGTAGAATGCCGTGGCGGAGGAGGCGGAGTCGGTATAGGCAGCGGTAGCGTAGTCGAACTCGCTCCAGAATCGCTCCGGATCGTAGCCAACCCCATCGTGGTAAAGCTGGGTATCGAGATCCCAGGTTGCCATCGCGAGGTGCTGCCAGCTTTGATAATCCGCCGCCTGACCGCTGTAGCCCTCCGCCGCTTCGAGGTGTTTGTAGCCCCAGCCATCGGCAATCAGCAGAATTACGTAGCTGGGTTCAGCTTCTGCATCCCCTGCTTCAGGGAACAACGATTCTGCCCCGACGGTAGTCATCAGTAATAGAACAGCAACGAGCAGCTTCTTAAACATCTCGCACCCCACGGCTATTTGGGCATGGATTCATAGGCGGTATAAATCCGCTGTTGAAGCGCAGGTAGCGTGTCTTCTTCGATAGCCCGGCGAATTCGGCGCATCAGTTCCAGATAGAAATAGACGTTGTGATAGCTCGCCAGCCGTAGCCCCAGAAACTCTCCGGCTCGCGTCAGATGAGACAGATAGGCACGGGTGTAGGTGCGGCAGACTGGACAGTCGCAGTCGTGATCCGGCGGTGAGAAGTCGTCCTTCAGGTGAGCATTGCGCAGGTTGAGCCGCCCTGACCAGGTGAAGAGCTGACCGTTGCGGGCGTTACGCGTAGGCAGGACGCAGTCGAAGAGGTCGATCCCCTCACCGACGGCGTGAACGAGGTCAACCGGCGTACCGACCCCCATCACGTAGCGGGGCTTGTCCGCTGGCAGCAGTGAGGCGGTGGTTTCCAGCACCTCATTATAGAGTGACTTCGGCTCGCCTACGGAAAGACCGCCGAGGGCGTAACCGTCGGCGTTTAGCTCGCCGAGTGCCTGTACGGACTCCGCCCGCAGTTCCGGGTACATTCCACCCTGCACAATGGCGAAAAATGCCCGCGACGTACCTCGTTCCTCGTTAAGTCGGCGATGCTCGTCTATCGAACGTCGCTCCCAGCGGTGGGTCAGTTCCATGCTTCGGCGGGTCTCCTCCACCGTTGCAGGGTACGGCGTACACTCGTCGAGAGCCATGACGATGTCCGTACCCAGGTCGTGCTGCACCTGCATCGAGACTTCCGGCGTGAGCTGATAGAGCTTCCCGTCAATCGGACTGGCGAAGACCGCGCCTTCTTCGTCAAGGCGACGCAAAAGCGGTTTTTTCTTATCTGCTTCTGCGGGGATGTCAACTCCCACGCCCTTTCTACCGGAGAGGCTGAAGACCTGAAAACCGCCGGAGTCGGTGAGGATCGCCGAAGCTTCATCGGGCAGACCCATGAAGCGGTGGAGTCCGCCAGCGCGATTGATTAGCTCCTCGCCGGGACGCTGCCAGAGGTGATAGGTGTTGCAGACGATCTGCTGCACGCCGAGGGCAATCAGGTCGGCGGTTCCCAGAGCCTTCACCGTCGCCTGAGTAGCCACGGGCATGAAGGCGGGGGTCTGGACGACGCGTCCGTTGACGGTGTACTCACCGCGCCGGGCGGCACCAGCGGTGGTCTTTAGACGGAACTGGAGGGCGTTGGGCATAATGTTGTTATGGGATCCAGGCGAGTTTAGTACAGTCGATAGGGAGCAGTTTGTTCCACGAAGCTCTCGACTCCGGCTGCCCAGAGAGCCAGTACCTCTTCCGGCGTTATCTCTCCCCGAACAAGGCGCGAGAGAGACCCATCGCCCACCATCCGATTCAGGAAGCGGGTCTCCAGAGCCAGTCTGTCTTCGTGATGTCGAGCGAGGAAGTCGTAGCCGTAAACCGCCAGGCGGAGAGGATCGAGCAGAGTTCGGTCGGTGATGGAAATCGCCACACCCCGGCAGAGCTGCCGATCGTAGCGTCCATCGCTGGGCTGCCTCGGCGTGAACTCCGTAACCCCAAACTCCGCTCCGGGACAGTTCGCTGTCCAATAGTCTGCCAGTCCGTCGGCATCCAGCCAGGGCGCGCCGACCAGCTCAAAGGGACGCTCCGTGCCTCGCCCCACGGAGAGCTTGACCGGCTCGAAGAGTCCTGTTCCTGCATAGAGAATCGCCCCTTCCAAACGGGGCAGGTTTGGAGAGGGCGGATTCCAGGGCAACCGCTGCCTGCGGGCATTCCGACTTGGTTCATCCTGTATGCGGATGGAATGCTCGTAGGGAAGGTCTGTGTTCGCTGCCACTTGCTCATCAAGGTAAAGTCGCGGCTCGTAGCCCGTCATCGAGACGACTCGTACCTCGGCACCGGGGAGCAGCTCGCCAGCGATCCACAGAGCCAGTTCGCCCGCGGTCAAGCCGTAACGCACCGGAATCGGCAGCTTGCCGACGAAGCTGTTCTGCAAGCCTTCGGGCAACGCTCCGGCAACGGCATCCCCCAATGGATTGGGACGGTCGAGGACAATCAGCGGAATCCCCGCCTCGCGACAGCTTTCGATACAGAGGTAGAGCGTGGTGGTGTAGGTATAAAACCGCGCGCCGACATCAACCAGATCGTAGATCAGCGCGTCGAAGTCTCTGATTTCCGCCGGGTCGGGGGCGCGACTGCTTCCGTAGAGGCTCTTCACCACCAGTTCTTCAGAGGCTTCCGCGTCCCCCAGCTCGCCGTGAAGACTGGCAGAGAGACCGTGTTCCGGGGCGTAAAGAAACTCCAGCTCTACCGCAGTCGTTTCCGCTAGCAGTTGCCAGACCGGGGTTCCGTGGCGGTCGGTGGCGGCGGCGTGGGTTACCAGAGCAATCCGTTGTCCGGAGAATTCCGCGAAGCTATCCTGTTCCAATCTCTCAATCCCCAACAGAAACTCTTCCGCTGGCTCTGGCTCCGTGATGGTCTCCCCTGACGGCATCTCCGCTGGCGGAGGCATAATCGGCGTAGCAGCCTCCTCGCTACCACAGGTCAGAAACAGGAGGGAAGAGAGAATGACCACGAACCGCAAATTGGTTATAGCTTCCATTTACCGACCAGTTCCCGGTATTCGCTGATTCGATTTCGTCCCTGTCGTTTGCTGTGATAGAGAGCTTCATCAGCCAGGTGGATTAAATCCTCGCTGTCGTTGGTGTCTGTGGGCAGCGTCGTAATACCGCCGGAAATCGTCAGTTGCCGCTTCAGCTCTTTTCCTTCACCCCAGGGCTGCGCCTCCAGGGCAACTCGAATCCGCTCCGCCAGGTGCAGAGCCTCATCGGCATCGACCTCTGGCAGCAGCAGGATGAACTCTTCGCCGCCGTAGCGTGCCGGATAGTCGGTATCGCGAATCGTCTCCCGAATAACCCTCGCGGTAACCCGCAGCGCGAGGTCTCCCGCCGGATGTCCAAAGGTGTCGTTGTACACCTTGAAGTGGTCGATGTCCAGCATTACCACGGAGAAGGGACGGCTGTAACGCCGGGCGCGATTTGCCTCCCGCTCCAGCATTTCCATAAAGGAACGGCGGTTGGCAAGCCCAGTTAGCGAGTCGGTGTACGCCATCTCCGAAAGCTGCTCACCTCGACTCGCGTTATCTATCGCGATCGAGGCAGAGTTGGAGAGAATGGAGAGTACTCGAACGTCGTCATTGGTGTACTGGCGCGGCTTCTGCTCATCAACGAATAGCACCCCGTTAAAGCGGGAAGCCGAGTAGAGCGGAACCGCGATAAAAGCCCGGATGCGTGCCTTTTCTACGGCGTGCCCTGTTCCAGGAACATCCTGGTGAATGTCGTTTACCACCAGGGGCTGACGACCAGCCCGCACCCGCCAGGCGATTCCACCATCCCGCAGGGGCCAGGTGGCATTTAATTCTCCCTGGTCGTGAAATCCTCGAACAGCTTTAAGCTGCATCTGGTTTGTTTTCTTATCGTAAAGGGAGATCGAGCCGGAGCCAGACCTGGTTAGCCGACAGGCGTGGAAGAGAACCCGCTGAAACACAGTATCCAGAGTCGTTGTGGAGGTCAGTAGCTCGCTTACCTCAAGGATAGACTCAAGCTCGCTGGCTCGCTGGGAGAGTCGGGTGAAGTTCCGGGTATTGCGAATCGCCATCCCGATCCCCGGGGTCAGGCTGCTTAGAAGGCGTTCGTCGATGTGATCGAAAGAGCTCAGGCTTTCGGACTCGCAGTCCAGAATCCCGACGACCTGCCCCTCGACGATTATCGGTACGGCGATCTCGCTGCGTCCGATATTATCAAACCGGGAGCCAGAGAAGTAGCGTGGGTCCTGTCCTGTATCGGAGACGATGATTGTCCGGGCCGTGCGCACGACCTCACCGATGATCCCCCGATTGTCCGGGTAACAGGTTCTCAGGGCCTTGTTGTAGAGCTTGCTGTTACACGCCGCGACCTCAATCTGTCCTTCTGCTTTGTGATAGAGAAGAATCGCGGTGTGCTTGTAGCCGAGGTGTTCCGCCACCAGCTTCACAATTCGATCCAGCAGCTCATCGAGCTTCAGGGAACCAGCCAAAGCCCGTCCCATCGCCTCGAAGATTTGCAGCTGGTACAGCGTTTCTGGTGAGAGATCACTCATAGAGGTCCGTGTTCAGGAGAATACGAGAAGTTTGGGTACTCAATTCTGTAAAGATACAGTCCGTGGGGCGGAGCCACCGCCGGAGCGGCGTTGCGATTTCGCGAGTTCAACAGTTCGTCGATGCCCTCTGAGGTCATTCTACTCCTACCGACTTGTGAAAGACAGCCCACTATCGTACGCACCATCCGATAGAGGAAGGCATTAGCGATGATGTCCAGTAGCCAGAGTCGTCCTTCCCGCTGTAGCTTGCAGGAGAAAACCTCGCGAATCGTGGAACCACCGGGATTGACCGCTCCACCGATGGCGGCGAAGTCCCGCTCACCGGCGAAGCGTTCAGCGGCTTGTGCCATCGCTTCCCAGTTGTGTTGCTCCTTTAACAGCAGCACCCGACCACGGAGGAAGAGGTCGTCGCCCTCGTGAAAGAGATAGCGATCGCCGCGCCGCTGGGCATCGTAGCGGGCGTGAAAATCCTCCACCAGCTTCGCGTTAAGAAGCCGAATGTCCGGTGGCAGCAGGGAGTCGATGGCGTTCTTAACCGTTTCCGCCGGGTACTCCCGTGGTGGAGTAAAGCTGACCACCTGTCCAAGGGCGTGGACTCCGGTATCGGTGCGACCAGAACCGATGGTAGCGGCTGGCTCGCCGTAGAACCTCTCCAACGCCCGTTCCAGTTCACCCTGCACTGTTCGCTGTCCCGGCTGCTTCTGCCAGCCGGAGAAGTTTCCGCCGTGATAAGCCAGGGCAATGGCGAGGTTCTTCATGCTTGCTCACTGGAAGTTGCAGACAGTTCTGCCCGGCGCAGTGCCCTGTGTTCGGTTCCGCGAAGGAAAGCTCGCAGGTAGGCGGTCAGCCGTCCCCGACGATGGTGAACACGATAGCCGTCGGCTCGCAGGAGTTTTCCCCGCTCAAGAGCGAGGAGAAAGCCAGCGAAGATGACCTCCAGCTTACTGCGGAGCCGCTGACCCAGTCGCCCCGGGATTAGCGATGCCAGTCCACCGGGTCCCGTTCCTGCCAGCACGCCAGCGAAGAGGAAAAGAGTCAGCAGGCGCAGCGACAGGAACAGGGCTGGTTGAGCCGTCTCCCAGGTCAGCGGCGCGTTCAGTGCCGCCATCAGCAGGCGGCTGCCACCGGCAAAGACGACCAGCCAGATACCCAGCAGCAGAGCCTTGGCGACTCCACGAAGTCCGGCGTTGAGAATCAACAGCAGAATGGCGAACAGAGCCAGTCCGCCCAGAACGAACCAGTCGTTAAGCAGTACGGCGACAACGGCTCCGCTGAGGGCTGCCAACACGGTTAGACGCAAGCGGATCACGGAGCCTGGCTTTCAATGACGATGGCGGTAACCTGTCCAAAGACTCCGTCGCGAGTGAAGCTGTCCGGATCTCGGAGCAGCCCCAGGCGAGCGGCATCCGCCGTGAGCTGGTCGAGGAAGGCATCTCCCTGCCGCCAGAGACCGTCCACGTAGACCTCGTTCCAGGCGTGGTAGTAGAACCGTCCACCGACTCCGGCAACCAGCCCCAGCACGGTGTGGGCGGGTAGTCCGGCGCGGTGGCAAAGCTCGGTAACCAAAGTGGCATGTTCCGAGCAGTCCCCGGCACGACGCTCGGCGATCTCCGCCGGAGTAAGCTCCAGACCGAGTGGTTGTCTTTGAAGGTTGTCCGCCACCCAGTTGACGATGGCGGCGTAGCTGTTGAACTCATCCCCCGGCACGACGAGGGAGGCGGCGAGCTTATCCAGCACACCGCTTTCCTCAAAGGCAGCAACTTCGGGAGCATCCTCCACCAGAGCCGACCGCTGGTTAATCCCCACAGAGTAGCCACCATCGTCCAACTCAGTAATACGCTGGAACGGTCCGCTCAACGGCGGACTCAGGGCGGTAACGGTGAGGGTCAGCTCCTCCACGGCACGGGGATTGCCCTTAAGCTCGCCAGTGGGAAAGATTGCCGCTGAGGCGGTGGCATCGACCCAGGCGATGTCTGCCTTTGCTGCGGCTTCATCCGCTGCCGGGCGGACGACAATTCCGCCGGGAATGTAAGTCCCCAGCCAGTTCCCGTCTTCATCGAGGTAAACATCCCTTGTGGTTCCGCCGTAGATTGAACGATTGTGATAGCCGGGGAAGCTCGCCTCGCCATCGGGCAGGGTTATCCGGGAGAGAACCCCCTTCTCGTAAGTCCCCTCCAGCACCTCGTCGTACTCACTGCTGTAGAGGCGCAGCGGGACGCTGTCGCCGGGTTTACTCCCGGCAAGGAGATAGCCCAGCCCGGAGCCACCGACCAGCCCTCCCTCCAGATAGCGTTTGCCGGTCATCAAGCCGTGGGTGCGGGCAACGACGAGGGTATCGTCCTGAAGCTCCGCCTTGATGAACAGGATGTCCAGCCCGGAAATCTTCTGCAGCTCAGCGGCGATGAGTCGTCCTTCACCGTCGTAAATCTCTTCTCCCCGGGAGCTGTTGGTCTGGGGCATCCCGTTCTGGATTAGCTGGAGGACGTTGTAGCTCTCGATATAGGTCAGCCCGCCCTCCAAGATGCTGGTGGAGTAGCCGTAGCCGACCTTCTCGCCGTTGAGGTAGGTAACGTTCCAGCTTGTCCCGCCGAGGGCGAACCGGGCGATGAGGAGGAGGATTAGCAGTAATTTTCGCATGACGACTTCGGTTAAGGGGATTGGGGCGTATTGCAATACGCCCCCGCTGTGTTGGATTTACTCCTCCGGATTCCCGTCGAAGGCGTCGAAGTTAAAGGGCGGCGGCTCCGGCCGTCCCGGATCATTAATCACGCCGAACTTGGTTTCGTAGCCAGCCACCGCCTGCTCCAGTTTACGGGCGAGTCCCTTGGCAGCCAGCGGAGGAAGTATCAGGCGGCTGTGTACCTCGATACCTTTAAGACCAGGCAGGGCGCGGGCGAAGTCTATCAGGAACTCACCGGGGGTTACAGAGATGTGGACGGCGTTGGCGTATTCGCCCTGAGCAACCTCCGGGGCGAGGTGAACTTTCATTCGCTGGGGCTTGCGAGGTTCGTCTTTCATGTTTCTCCTTAGAAGTGTCGTGTATGGGGAGTATAGCAGACTCCGCCGCTCAAAACACAGTCAGGAGGAGAGCTGTTCAGTGGTTTCTGGCAAAAGTCCCTTGGCTTTACTCTGGTTCCCTTGTTATAATTGGCGGGCTTGACTTTGTCCGCTCTCCATAACTAACTGAAACTTACAACCAACCGGGAGTTTACATGCGTAAACTACTGCCATTGGCTTTGGCTATGCTCATCGCGATGGGTCTTGTCGGCTGTCAGTCCGCTCGAACCTATCAGTGCGAAGGTGCCGCCACCGATATTCGTCAGGCAAAAGAACCAGGGCGCGCCGTGGAAAACATGGAAGAATACATCGCGGGCGATGGAAAAGATCAGCCCTGCGCTTATGTGATGCTCTTCTGGGGTTACGGCGAGCTGGGTAACTTTCCCCAGGCGATTATCAATCGCGACAAGGCTCTGGAGCTGGATCCCAAAAGCTCTGCTGAGATCGAAGATATTATTGTAGAGAACCGCTTCTTCATTAAGGCTCGTGATGCCGCCATCACCGCAATTCAGGGTGAAGACTTCGAGCTGGCTCTTGGTAACTCCCTGGTCGCCCAGGAGCTGGAGCCGGAGCATTACATTGCTTACTACCTTGCTGGCGAATGCTTCCGGATTCTCGACGACATGGAGAACGCCGCCGACCAGTACTCTCTGGCGATTGCCAAGCTGCACGATCTCGAGAGCGTAGGTCGCTTCACGATGCCCGACGAGGGACAGGCGAAGCGGGTTTATTACCGTGGTTGCGCTACCCTTTCCGATGCAGAACAATATGATAAGGCGTGGGAAGCCATCGAGCTGGCCTTGGATAAGTTCCCCGAATTCACCGAGGTCGAGATGGTGCGGGCGCGGCTTCTGGTCAAGGAAGAGCGTAACGACGAGGCCGAAGAGGCCTATCTGGCTCTGATTCCCAAAGTTGAGGCTGTGTACAACGAGGCTGCCGACGAGGCTGCAAAAGAAACTGCCCGTCATCAGTATGCCAACCTGCTCTCCGATGTCGGCGTATATTACATCCAGAGGAACGACCTCGCCGCCGAGGATCTGCTCCTCGCCGTGGGTTATCTCCAGCAGGCCTATGAGCTGGATTCGGAGTCCGAATCGGTCATCCGTAACCTCTACCTCGTTTACAATCAGCTCGGCTTCACCGCTGGCGACGATCCAAAGATTGCCGCTGTATATGACGCCTACAAGCGGATCTCCGGCAGTTACTAAGCTGTATCGCATCGGGGACAGGGCGGGTGTCATCGTTTCAGGGGGTTGACAACTTAGCCCCGGAATGATACCCTGCCCGTCCCTGAGCGATATGGGCCCGTGGCGCAGTTGGGAGCGCACCTCCTTGGCGTGGAGGGGGTCGTGAGTTCGAATCTCATCGGGTCCACCATATTGAAAAGAGCCTCCTGTTGGAGGCTCTTTTGTGTGTACTCGCAGTGGTATCCCCTCTTCCCTCTGGTAGGTACAATCATTCGTTTGTGTATCTTAGTGCAAGCTTAACATATTGATAGTACACAGGTTAGACCCTGCGTGCAAAGCCACACTAAAAGCGGCTAAAAGTGGCAGAGTCGAAGGCTCGGTTCATCTAAGAGGTGTTTGGGTTATTCTCGGTAGAGCTTGACAGATCGAGTGCCTACAACATCATATACAACATGCAAAATACGGCTATTGCACTGCCAGTCAAATAGTAAGTTCATCCCTCAGCCGGATTTGCGTTATGGCTTCGATGAAAGCGTAGGGACGGCGGTGGCGCGCTCCGTAAAACTACGGAGTGAGCGGGCAAGCTCAAGGTTTTCTGGGCGAAGCCCAGCTCTGTGATGCAACGCACCGCGTTGCCAGCTTCAAGCTGCCGCCACCGCCTTCTTTTTAGCCGGATGACAGATTCTGCGAATCTATACAGCGGATGCTCTGCTGGTCCAGTTTTGAATGATTATCCCCTATCATAAAGGGCAAATAAAAGGGGCGTATTGAATACGCCCCGCAAAATATTGAGGAATTCCCATTCACTTTCGTTGTGTTACTTACTCTTGCTACTCTTCTTTCTTACTCATCAGGTTAAGCTGGGAAGGCTTGTCCAGCCCCTTTGGCTCCACGCAGTAGACACCATCGAAGCAGGCACGGCAGAAGCTATCGGCTGGTAGTCCTGTAGCGGCAAGGAGATTTTTCAGGTTCAAATAGGTCAGGCTGTCGCAACCGATACTGGCGGCGATCTCCTCCTCGGTTTCCAGCTGCCGGGCAATTAACTCGGAGTAGTTACTCACATCAATCCCGTAATAGCAGGAGTGTTTCCAGGGAGGACAACTAATTGCCAGATGAACCTCTTTTGCTCCGGCGTTACGAACCATTTGGACAATTTTGCGGCTGGTGGTTCCTCGGACGATGGAGTCATCAACGACGATTACTCGCTTGCCCTTTAGCACCTCGCGCACCGGGTTGTACTTGAGCCTAGCACCAAAGTCGCGGATGTGCTGCTTTGGCTCGATGAAGGTTCGCCCAACGTAGTGGCTGCGGATAAGTCCGAACTCGAAAGGAAGCGAGGACTCCTGAGCAAGCCCCAGGGCGGCGGGATTCGACGAATCTGGAACGGCGACGACTACCTCGCCAACGATGCCTTTCTCGTAGAGCTGAACAGCCAGGCGACGACCAAGCTCTTTGCGGACTTCGTAAACCGAGCGACCACGGAGCAGGGAATCTGGACGGGCGAAGTAAACGTACTCGAAAACACAGGACGCCTCACGCTTCTTCTCGAAGGGATAGACCGAGCGCAGCTGGCCGTCGGAGATGATTATCATCTCGCCGGGGTTGATCTCGCGAACATACTTAGCATCTATCACATCGAAGGCACAGGATTCGCTGGCGACCAGCCACGCCTCATGCTCTTTGCCGGAGTCATCGCTCCAGCAACGCTTACCCAGACAGAGGGGACGAATACCCCGGGGGTCGCGCACGGCGATAAGAGCTTCTGGTGTTAGGGCGACCAGAGAATAGGAACCCTCCACCTGCCGCAGGGCATCGGCGATGTACTTGTGAGGCTGACTGTGTGGACTCTGCGCCATCAGGTGAACCATCACCTCGGAGTCCGTTGTCGAGGTGAAGATGGAACCTTTTGACTCCAGTTTGTGCTGTAGCTCCTTGGCGTTGGTCAGGTTGCCGTTGTGAGCCACCGCCAGGTATCCCTTGCCAAACTCCACATAGATGGGCTGGGAGTTGAGCAGGCGGCTGGCTCCGGTGGTGGAGTAGCGGACATGCCCAATGGCAGCGTTACCCTTCAGGCGACGCAGCTCCCGCTCCGGAAAGACCTCGCTGACCGGTCCCATCTCCCGATGGAAGCGCATCGAGCTGTCCTCAAGCCGGGAGCAGATACCCGCCGACTCCTGCCCACGATGCTGGAGGGCGTAGAGTCCGAGGTAGGTATAGACGGCACTTTCAGGATGCTCGGCAACGCCAAAAACGCCGCATTCCTCGCGAGGATGATCGGAAAAGGGACTGGTCATGGTCGGCGACCTTTGTAGGGTGAGACGGACTGATAAAAAACGGTTGACTTCGCTTGTTCGAGACAAGGGGCTTTAGCCCCTTGCAAATTTGTAATGTATCTTAGTTCCGCAAGGGGTTGAAACCCCTTGTCTTAACGTCAAAACCTCGTAGATACTACATACTCTCAAGGGTCTCGTCCAGTTTGTCCAGGAAGAGAACTGAGCGACCAACGGGAGCGCATACGCGGGTATGACAGTTAGAGTGTCTCTGTTTGTTTATCGCGAGACTAAAACCTCAGCCAGTTTGTCCAGGAAGATTTGGTTATGCTTCGGCAGGCCGATGCTTACCCGGAGGTGGTTCGGCATTCCGAAGGCGGCGGTGTGG
>JAIOSI010000164.1 GCA_021107695.1 bacterium | reverse complement strand
CGACTCCACCGCCCTCCGGGAGATTTTCGACTCCACCTACCTGCCGCTGATTAACGCTGCCCTGACCGAGCTTTTCAACACCATCCGTCTGGTACGCGAGGAGAACGGCGAGCAGTTGAGCTATCGGTTACAGGTTGACGGCATGGCTCGGCTCAACCTTTCCCCCGCTTTCGTCTTTACCGACGGTTATCTGCTTATCACCACCAGCACGGCAGCCGCCGAGCAGATTGAGCAGCTACAGCAGAATCCCAGCGGAGGAATTGAAGGGAATCCTGACTACCAGCTCTTCAGGGAGCTGCTCCCCGACCGCCGCCTCTCGACGATGTTCAGTCTGGACAAGATGGTCTCGACCCTCTCGATTACGCCGGGGGTGGAGCTGCCAGCGGTGGCTGGGATAGTCGCCGCCCGATATCCGCTGCTGGGAATGGGGAGCGGAACCGACGAGAAGTTGCGCTACTCTTCGGTGCTGCTGGCTTCGCGGGACTACCACCCCGGAGCCTCGCTGGATCGTACCGAGGTTCACCGGGGCATTGCCTGGTGGGTCTGGCTTTATGGCGGAATCGGGCTGGCGGCTCTGGTTGTGCTGTTCCTGCTCTTCTTGCTGGTGCGTCATCTAATCAGAAAGCGGAAGCAACAGTGATGGATGCAAACGCCCTTCGCCTGCTGCTCCGCCGGGGAGGCAGCCCCCTCTGCGACCTCCCCGATGATGTCCTGGCGGAGCTGGCGGCAACCTCGACGGAACATCAGCTGGCGCGGGAGCAGCTCCTTTTCTCCGAAGGCGACCGGGCAGAGGCGACCTACATTCTGGTTTCCGGAGCAATGCGTCTGGTACGCCTGGATGTTCACGGTCATCAACAGGTGCTGCATTCGGTTAGCCCGGGTCAGAGCTTTGCCGAGGCGGCTTTTTTTGATGTGGGAACCTATCCCGCCACTGCCATCGCTTCCGCAGCATCTACCCTGATCGGCTTTTCCCGACGCAAGATGGTCGAGGTCATTGAGGGCAACCCGAAGGTGGCATTGATTATTATCGCCACCCTTTCCCGGTGGCTGCGGCAGCTTAGTGGAATGGTCGAGGGGCTATCGCTGAAGTCCGCAGAGGCTCGCCTGGCGGAGTACCTGCTGCTGCTCTCCGGCGGAATGCCGAAGGTTGGTCATCAGGTCATTCTGCCGACGAGTAAACAGGAGCTTTCCGCCCGACTGGGCATCGCCCCAGAGACGCTCTCCCGCACCCTGCGGCAGCTTAGTGAAAAAGACATCATCGGTGTGGAGAAGCGACGGATAATAATTCAAAAGCCCGCCGTTCTGCGAGAGCTGGATCGGTAGGGTTAAGTAGGGGCGTATTGAATACGCCCCTGTGCCATTACGAGACCTACGGAGGGCGAACACAAGGTTCGCCCCTACAGGTTCCCGCACCTGGAAACACACCCCTGCGCTGAGTGAACTTTCCAGCGGGTAGGGGCGTATGGACTAGAACGGATTATCGACCCATCGGCTAGCGTTGACAGGGCTTCCCTCCTGTGTCAAAATGCCGTCTTCGTGGAATCTATTCTGACGGCTTGAGACCTTGCTCGACGTAGCAAAAACCCTCGTTAAGTAAAAATCACCTTCTTCAGGCAGAAGCAAAGATGCCCCACACTCATCGAACGTTTAGCTCTCGTATCCTGTTGATTATCCTGCTGCTTACGGTCTCTTTCGTCGCTGCGCAGGAGAGCTACATGATCCGCGCCTTGGAGGTGCGGGGTAACAATGTCTATGACGACCAGTATGTCTTCGAGCGGGTCTCCTCGAAGATCGGTCAAATCTTAGACCCCGCCGCTATCGCCGCCGATATCGAGCGGCTCTTCGACCAGGGAGTCTTTAACGACGTGAAGGTTTATTTCGAGCCGTACACCGACGGCATCAAGCTGATCTACGTTGTTGAGGAGCGAGCCACGATTGGGCGGGTCTCTTACATTGGGGTAGAGGATATTGACGAGGACAAGGTCTCAGAGGCAATCAACCGCTGGGTAACCTCCGGCGAGCCGCTCAATCCCTCCGCGCTGAACGAGGTCGAGCTTGCCATCAAGACCCTCGCCCGCGAAGAAGGACTCATCCGCTGCCGGGTTACGCCGGAACTGAGCGAATCCGCCGATGGACTGACCGACATCAAGTTCGTGATCGAGGAAGGCTCGGAGATCTGGATCGGGCATATCGACTTCGAGGGCAACACCACCTACTCCGACTGGGAGATCCGCAACCTCTTCATGATCATCTCCGAGGACGAGTTCTGGAACAGCGAATCCTTTGAAGAAAAGACCCTTGAGGAAGACCTCGCCAGCATCGTAACCGGTTATAACAACGGCGGCTACCTGAACGCTCGTGTTGAGGGCTATGAACTCAACTTCAGCGACGACGACGAAGAGGTTGACATCCTGATTACCATCCACGAGGGCGAACGCTTCTACTTTGGCGGGGTAAGCTGGGAGGGCAATCTGCTGCTCTCCGACCGTCAGATCGAGCGCAGCCTGACGATGGCTCCCGGCGAGGTCTTTAACCAGTCCCTCTACGAATCCGCCCTGGCAACGGTGCAGGACGACTACTGGGAGTACGGCTACGTCTTTATGCAGGTTGAAGAGCAGAAGGACATCGACGAGGCTACCAACGTCGTCAGCCACCACTGGGTGATTGCCGAGGGTGAACCGGCAACCGTGGGCGAGCTGAAGATCGTCGGAAACTCCTACACAAAAGATAAGGTCATCCGCCGGGAGTTCACCATCTACCCGGGCGATGTCTTTAACGGTAAGGCGTTCCGCCGCTCCCTGGAGCGGGTCTTTAACCTCCAATACTTCGAGAATGTCGTCCCCGACTGGACAGTGGACACCGAAAACCGGGTGATTAACCTCACCGTCCGGGTCATCGAGAAGGAAGGAACGACGAAGATCTCTGTGGGAGCCGGTTTCTCGACTCGCGATGGCTTCTCCGGCAACTTCTCCATCGGCTGGATCAACTTCGATACCGAAGCCCTGCCGGAGTTCTGGCGAGCCAAGGGCGGCGGACAGTCGCTCACCCTCTCGGCGGAGCTTGGCGCGACCGTCTCCAACTTCTCGGTCAGCTTCATGGAGCCGTGGTTCCTCGATACCAGCACAACTATCGGTGCCGGTGCCTACCACAACACCTCGCGAACCTACTTCGACTACGAGCAGGTCAAGTTCGGCTTCTACGGGATCCTCGGACGACCAATCGGTGCCGACTCCCGCTGGCAGCTGCGCTACGACTACGTAGAGAACACCATCAACCCCGACGACGACGCCTCCGAAGCGACCATCGAGAACGCCGGCACCACCCTGACCAGCTCCGTTACCCTTTCACTAAGCCGAGACACCCGGGACAACTACTTCTTCCCCACCGACGGCTCACGCCAGCATATCAGCTTCGAGCTGGCAGGCGGAATCTTCGGCGGCGATGTGGACTTCTACGAAATCCAGAGCTATGCCAGCATCTACCCCCCCGCCTTCTGGTAGTCCGCCCTGGCGATGCGCGTCAACGCTGGTTACATCGCCCCGTACTCCGACACAGAAACGGTTCCGATTTACGAACGTTTCTACGTCGGCGGTAACGATGTCCGCGGCTACGACGACTTCACCCTCTCACCGCGCGATTCCAACGGTAAACTCGAAGGCGGTAATTTCAATTTCTACGCCAACTTCGAGCTGCGCTACCCCATAGTCGAGAACATGATCTTTGCCTTCGTCTTCTTCGACGCTGGCTATGCCTGGACCGACATCAACAAGCTGGACTTCAACGACCTCGCCCACGGCTACGGCATCGGCGCGCGACTGGACATCCCGATGATCGGACTCCTCGGCTTCGACTACGGCTGGAGCAGCACCCTCGCCGATGGACGACTCCACTTCTCCATCGCGAACACGTTCTAGGCAGCGTAAAAAGGTATCTCCTTCCCTCTTTGGGGAAAGTTAGAGTGAGTACCGAATTTACGAGGGCGAAGACAAGCTTCACCCCTACGAACTGCGAACGATCGCTAACCCATTATCCAAAACCAATATCCTCAACAACCCCTAACCAACCCAAGAGAGATTCTATGAAGAAAACGCTCCTTACTATCATCTTTGCCGTGCTGCTTCTGGCAGCGGTGGCACAGGCCGCCGACGGCGACCCCTTAAACATCGCCTACGTTGACCTCCAGCGCATCCAGGACGAATGGGTACTCTTCCAGGAGTTCCTCCAGGACATGGAACAAGAGGTTCGCGATAAGGAGAACGAGGTTCAGCCGCAGCTCGACGAGTACACCACACAGATTCTGGAGCTCCAGCAGAAGCTGGGAACTCCCATCTCCGACGAGCGTCGCATGGAGATCGAAGTCGAGATTCAGACCCTCTACGATGAAGCGATGCGCCTACAGGAAAGCGCGATCTCCGTTCTTGAGGCTCGTGAGCAGCAGCAGGTTACCAAGCTGGTCGAGAAAATCTACGAGGCGATTGAGACGCTTGGCGAAGACACCGAGTACGACTACATCCTCGACCAAACCTCGCTGATCTACGCAAAGGAAGAACTCGACATCACCGAAGACATTATCGTGGCCCTTAACACCGCCGCCGGAGCAGACTGATTTTGATGAACAAGGCAGCAAAGATGCTAACTTTGGCAGAGGTGGCGAAGCTGGTCGGAGGCACGCTTGCGGGCGGCGATCCGACCAGCTTTGTTATCGGGATAAACACCCTTGCCGACGCTAATGTCGATCAACTCAGCTTCCTGACCAATCCTAAGTACGCCCGCTATCTGAAGGATTGCCAGGCGGCGGCGGTGTTGATTGACAAAGACAAGGCAGCAGGGCTGAATAGTCCGCTGCCTCTGATTCTCTGCGCGGATGCCTACCTCGCCTTTGCCCTGCTGGTGAAACACTTCGCCCCCCCGATTCCCCGTTCGGCGAGGGGAGTTCACCCCACGGCGGTGGTTGAGGATTCAGCGGAGCTTGGCGACGGTGTTTCCATTGGAGCAAACGCCTACATCGGCTCGAAGGTCAGGCTGGGCGGCGGCGTTACCATCGGCGTGGGCTGTTACATCGGTGAAGGAACGACGCTGGGAGGGGAGAGCTACCTTCATCCCAACGTAACCCTGCGCGAGGGCTGCGTTATCGGCGCGCGGGTGATTATCCACGCCGGGACGGTCATCGGTTCCGACGGCTTTGGCTACGCGAAGGACGGCGCGAAGCAGGTGAAGATTCCCCAGATCGGGATTGTGGAGATTGGCGACGATGTGGAGATCGGCGCGAACTGCTCCATCGACCGCGCCGCCCTGGGAGTTACCCGGATTGGCAGGGGAACCAAGATCGACAACCTGGTGCAGATCGCCCACAACGTGGTCATCGGTGAGGACTCGGTAATCATCAGTCAGGTGGGAATCTCCGGCAGTACCGAGCTTGGCGACCGGGTCATCCTCGCCGGACAGACTGGGGTTACCGGACATCTAAAAATTGGTAACGATGTTCTGGTGCTGGCTCAGTCCGAGGTTTCCAAAAATATTCCGGCGAATGAAATCTGGTTCGGCTCTCCGGCTCGACCAGCGATAAAATCCCGGAAGATCGAAGCCGCCCTTCGTTCCCTGCCGGAGAAGATTCGGGAGATTCGCCAGTTGAAGAAAAGAATCGCCAAACTCGAAGAAAACGAGCGGTAATGACAGATAGCAGCAAGCAGCAAGCCAGTCGACAACATACCATCGCCAGCGCGGTGAGCCTGGAGGGCATCGGTCTGCACACCGGAGACCCCTGCCAGCTGACCTTCCATCCGGCTCCGGAAGACAGCGGCTATCGCTTCCGGCGGACTGACCTCCCCGGCAAGCCGGAGGTTCCGGCACTGGCGGAGCTGGTTACCGACACCTCGCGGGGAACCACCATCGCCCGCGACGGAGCCGAGATTCACACCGTGGAGCATATCCTCTCCGCCCTGGCCGGTCTGGGGATAGACAACGCGCTCATCGAGGTGGACAATCACGAGCCGCCGATAATGGACGGCAGCTCCTGGCCTTTTGTGCGCGCGCTTCAGCGAGCGGGACTGGCGGAGCAGAGCCAGCCGCGACGCTATCTGGAGCTGACCGAGCCGCTGATTAGCGAGACGGGAGCCGCGCGGATGATTCTGCGCCCCAACGGCACGGGGCTGCACCTTTCCTTTGTACTGCACTTCGACCACAAGGTGCTGATGAGCCAGTACAAGGAGTTCACCCTTGCCAGCGAGCAGTACAATGAAGAGATCGCCCCGGCGCGCACCTTCGCCTTCCTTCACGAGATTGACCTGCTGCGCAAAGCCGGGCTTGCCCGGGGCGGCTCGCTCAAGTGTGCCATCGTCATCGGTGAAAAGGAGATTCTCAACGACAACCTCCGCTTTCCCGATGAGTTCGTCCGGCACAAGCTCCTCGACCTCATCGGCGACCTGACCCTGATCGGTCGCCCCCTGCGCGGCGAGGTCATCAGTATCAAGGGCGGACACACCGCCAACGTGGCTCTGGCGAGAGAGATTCGGGAACACTACGGTCTGATGGAATGAAAGACCAGTAACCGAATCCAATTGAACTTGCAGGGACACGGCATGCCGTGTCCTTTCTCTATACCACAAAAGGACGAACACAGGGTTCGTCCCTACAATCCTCCAGGTCGTGCAGGGGCAATCCCCCTGTGGTTGCCCTTCGTTATTCCACCCCTCACCCTCAACCCCTCTCCCCAGAGGGGAGAGGGAGCTAATCAACTAACAGATCTCCCAGCAGCACCACTCGAACATCGGCTTTCAAGCGAGCCAGGGAAGCCGAGAGCTGCATCGCGCAGGCGGGACAGGCGGTGGCGACGACATCGGCTCCGCTGGCGATGATGTTCCGCGCCTTGCGCTCACCAATGGCGGCGGAGGTGTCCGGGAACTTTGCAAAGTAGCTCCCCGCCCCACCACAGCAGACCTCCTTCTCCTCCATCTCGATGTAGTTACCGATTTGTTTCAGCAGCGGCTCCGCCAGCTCCACGCTCAGGTGTCGAGAAAGATGACAGGGCTGGTGCCAGGTGATCTTCAGGTTGGGGTCGTGCTTCAGCGGCAGGCTCGACCGCCGCTCGGTCAAGAACTCTTGCAGCGTCAGCGTGTTGGCGAGAGGGCTATCTGCTCCGGCGAGCCTGGGGTACTGCTCCCGCAGGAAAGAGGCGCAGGAGGCGCAAGCGGTGATGATTCCGTCAAACCTCTCGCCGGAGAAGGCGTAGTGATTAGCCACCGCCAGATTGTGAGCCGTACGGCGGTCGCCGCTGG
>JAIOSI010000018.1 GCA_021107695.1 bacterium | reverse complement strand
GCATCAGTCCTGAGAAGAGACCGCCCTGACTAGTCAGGAATCCTGGCAGCCCCTGAGAAAGTGCCGGGTTCATCAGCCGATTGAGCCGCCGCTCGGAGAGGACCGCCACCGCTGTGGTAGCCAGTTGAGCATACTCCAGTGCCATCGCCATCGGGGTACCCTGAAAGTTGGCACCGGAGATGACATCGTCGGATTCGGGGAAGAAAATCGGGTTATCGCCGACGCCGTTCAGCTCGGTCTCGAAGACGGTGCGGGCGTGGTCAATCGCCGTGCGCGCCGGACCGGCGGACTGCGGAACCGCCCGGAGGGAGTAGGCATCCTGCACCTTCTTGCCCGGTCGCTTGAGGAGCGGTGAGCCGTCGAGGAGCCTCCGGATGTTCGCCGCCACGGTGATTGAGCCACCATGCCCGCGAACCTTGTGAAGACGGGGGTCGTAGCCGCTCAGGTTGACGTTGAGAACCTCCAGGGTCATCGCCGCCGCTACGTCGTGGGTCTTCAGCCAGTTCTCCATCTCCACCAGCAGCATCGAGCCGACGGAGGTGATGAAGTTGCTGCCGTTGATCGTCGCCAGACCATCGCGCGCCTCGTAGGTAATCGTCGGCACTCCGGCGAGCTTCATCGCCTCGGCTCCGGGATAGCGTTTGCCCTTGTAGAACGCCTCGCCCTCGCCCATCGGCACCAGAGCCATCTGGGACATCGGGGAGAGGTCGCCGCTGGCTCCGACGGAGCCTCGCTTCGCCACCACCGGAGTTACTTCGGCGTTGAGCATCGCGGCGAGGGTCTGGGGAATATCCCGCCGACAACCGGAATGCCCGTTGCAGTGGACATTGATTCGACTGAGCAACGCTCCGCGCACCCACTCTTCGGGCATCGGCTCACCGATTCCGGCGGCGTGGGAGTAAATCAGGTACTTCTGAAACTGCTCGGTCTGCTTCTCGTCGAGGACGGTCTCGGAGAACTCGCCGATTCCCGTGGTTACGCCGTACATCACCGTCTTCGCGTCAATCTTCGCCTGGCACATCGCCCGACAGATGTCGATGCGCTCCAGAGCCTCCGGGGCAATCTCCACTGCTTCCCGCTCCACGGCGACGCGGCGTACCTGTTCCAGCGTCAGGTCGTTTCCGTTCAGTACAACAGCCATGCCTGCTCCTTGTTAAAGCTGCCCACTTGATTCTTGCAGGCAACGAATCGTTGATAGCTATCTCACTCAGAGGCGGTGATGATACTACGATTGTGGCGAAAATAACAACGGGAGGTATTTGGATAACTCAATGGTGTTGATTCTCCACCAGGTTGGGAGGCTGCCGCAATGGCATCGCTACTTCTTTAACGACAACGGGACTCCGTGGAGTCCCGTTTGGGTTTGTTTGGGGAATTGAGACCTTTGGATAAGTGTTGATTTAGCTTGTCAGAGACAAGGGGCTTTAGCCCCTTGTGAATTCGTTACGTATCTTATGCTTCGCAAGGGGTTGAAACCCCTTGCCTTAACGTCAAAACCACGCCGATACTTAACGAGAAGTGTTCAAGCAACCGAGAAGGCTCGTTTTGCAAAGGTCTCGGATTAATCTACATATCCGCTGTTTTGGCGAAGATCATCCTCCCCGCAGCGGTCTGGAGCGTGCTGGTTACGATCACATCGGCATCGCTACCGATGAACTGCCGCCCGCCATCGACCACAACCATCGTGCCGTCGTCGAGGTAACCAACTCCCTGCCCCGGTTCGCTGCCTTCCTTGACCAGCTTGACGCGCATCTTCTCACCAGAGATATAAACTGGCTTGAGGGCATTGGCAAGCTCGTTGATGTTGAGAACATCAACTCCCTGAAGCTCCGCAACCTTGTTGAGGTTATAGTCGTTGGTGATTACCACTCCGCCGCCGGTCATCGCCAGCTTAACCAGCTTGGCATCAACCCCTTTTATCTCCGGGAAGTCGGTATTCTCGATCACTATCCGCTCGCCCAGCTTCTTCTGCATGGCGTTGAGGATGTCCAGCCCCCGGCGACCCCGGTTGCGCTTCATCCCGTCGGAGGAATCGGCGATGAGCTGCAGCTCCGCCAAGACGAACTTCGGCACGATCAGGCGACCGTCCAGGAAACCCAGCTCGGCGATGTCGGCAATCCGACCATCGATGATCACGCTGGTATCGAGGATCTTCCGCCGGACCTCGTCACCATGCTCGATGGAACGGTCGGCGAGGAGGAACCAGTTTTCCGGCAGTTTGCGGGTAGCAATCACCACCCCCAGATAGACGAAGACAATCGCGTATCCCAGTGTAAGGACGGAGTTTATGAGTTCGTTATCGGTGAGTCGAATAAGGTTGGAGACGAGGAGGGCAATGAGCAGACCGCCAAGGAGACCGATTGCTCCGGCGATGACCTTGCGGTTTGAACGGCGGGAGAGCCACAGCTCCAGGGCAACAAAAATCACTCCCACACCAACCCCCAGCGCGGCGCCGATGAGGTAGGCATAAGGAGTGCCAGGAGCCAGTCGCTCCATGAGATAGCCAGCTGTGCCGCCGAGGAAGGCAAGCACGCCAATTCGCAAAACTAACAACATGGGAGCCTCGCTTAAGGCTGTTCTGAGAGGCGAGGCCAACGCGGTGCGTTGGATCACAGTATCCCAATGTATAACCAGACTAAACACTGTCTGCGAGCAGTCCGACCTGGCTAACACCAATACGCGGGAACTCAGCCATAAACTGGAGTGAACGCCAGCCGCGAAGTGTGTCTAGCTTCAAGCTGGTGGCGCGCCAGGCAGGATTCGAACCTGCGACCTACGGTTCCGGAGACCGTCGCTCTATCCCCTGAGCTACTGGCGCATTGTCGGACAGGAACTTCGCTTGGAATCTTAGTCGTACTTTTAGCGGGTTGAACGGGAAGCTCTTCGGACATATAGCGGTAGGAACGGATAAAAGCGTATTTCAATTCCGACAGCGGCGGGTATCGATAAAAGGGTATCTGCCTCTGCCTTGCAACATAGAGCTTTGCCTGCACTCGGTTACTTACTAACCTCCGCCTCTCAGATGAGGTTGGATGACAGTTACGATGGTAAGGGTACTATAAATCCAGCTAAGACTACAGACTTTTGTTCCAATGCACTGCGTTGCCTGTCCACGGGTAGTCCGTCTGATTGGTGCTGAACGCGGAAGTTGATATTACACTGCGGTGCTTGTCAGCCGCGAAACTGTGATCCAACGCAGTGCGTTGGTGGCGCGCCCGGGTGGATTCGAACCACCGACCAGCGGTTTAGAAGACCGCTGCTCTATCCCCTGAGCTACGGGCGCATTGGCAAACCTGCGGGGGCGAAGTATAGCACAACGGGCGGCGGCTTTCACCGTGGTTAACAGGCTTGCGAATTTTCCCTGGAGATACTACACTCTCAGCTGATGCTAGGTAGTAATGTGTATATACGCAGCATGATGACTATTGCTAGCATCTTCCTGAGCGTCCACCCTTAGACTCTTCCAAAGGAGATCGAAATGCGCAGCATCACTCTATTGGCGATCCTTGCCACCGTTCTTAGCCTGGGACTGTTCCTCACCGCCTGCCAGGAGATGACGACCTCCCCCGCCGATGGCGGCTTCCTCGCCACGGTTACGGTAACCGTTGAAGGAACTGCCAGAGAGGTCAGTCCCCTGCGGAGTATCACCCTAATGTCCGGAACTACGGTAAAGCTACTCGATTCTTCGGATAACATCGTCGGTACCGATGTAACCGACATTAACGGTGAATACTCAATCACTTCATCCCCTCTGAATAGCACATCGGGGATGTCTATGCTGCTTGTTGATGACGGAACCGACTATACCGACGACATTTCGAAACCATTGACTTCAACTGCGATTAACCACGTGAACATCTGGTATTACCCAGAGGTGTGCATCCGAGTGGAGCAGAAGGAAGCGGAGCTGGAATAATATTTCAGCTTTGGTAATTATCGAGAGAGGGGTCGCTCCCCTCTCTTGCATTTATTTATGGAGCAGTGTTACAATGCGCGTCTCTGAGGCAAGAGTAGAAAACGTGCCGACGTAGCTCAGCTGGTTAGAGCGCCTGACTGTGGCTCAGGAGGCCATGGGTTCGAATCCCATCGTCGGTACCACCAACGCGGTGCGTTGGATCACACTTCGCGGCTTCAGAATCGGACTGACAACCACTATTCCCGCGTTTTGTGCCAACTAGTCGGACTGCCCGTAGGCAGCAACGCGGTGCGTTGGATCACACTTCGCGGCTTCAGAATCGGACTGACAACCACTAT
>JAIOSI010000192.1 GCA_021107695.1 bacterium | reverse complement strand
CGGGCTTTCTTACCGCTGATGCACCTCGACGACTCCCCCCGTCGTACTCTGGTCAATGTCGCCTCCATCGCCGGGCGCACTACCTACCCGCTGATGGACATCTACGCTGCCACCAAGTGGACGGTGATCAGCCTGACGGCGCAGTGGCGACTCAGCCTCAAACCCTTCGGCATTCGTGCTGTTTCTATCGAACCCGGTGCTTTGGCGACGAACTTTGGCGGACATTCCATGAAGAAGTCCGCCCGCTTCGGTGGAGAAGGCTCGCCCTACAAGAGCTTTATCGATAAGGTGATGGTTGGCTTGACCGAGATGACCAGTGGCAAGGGTGCCGGTGGTGCCGAGCTTGCCGCCCGGAGTATCCGCAAGGCAATCGCCGCTCGCAAGCCATCGCTTCATCACACCTGTGGACCAAACTCCTTCCTCGTACCCTTCTCCAATCGCTTCATGCCCTACGGAATGCAGGAGTGGTACGTGCGCAGGATGAGTGGCGTTAACAAACTATAAGTTCCGCAGCTCGACCGGTCGGTCGTCCCTGCGAACCGTGTACGAATCATCTAGGTGCAGCTTTAAGCTGCTGGGAGAACGATGAAGAAGCTATTGTTAATTACGATCCTGGCTCTGCTTGCCGGAACGGCTCTGCTGACCGCCTGTGGCGGCGGCGGTGGCGAAATGGAAGTCGAGGAGCGCAGCTACGCCGTGGAGACCACGGTCGTCGCCACCGCTCCAACCACCGTGAAACGCGAACTCTCCGGCATTCTGCGTGGAGAGATGGAAGCGATGGTGGCTCCGGAGATATCCGGTCGCCTCAGCACCATCCTCGCCAATGTAGGCGACGAGGTTAGCAAAGGAGCCGCTCTGGCACGGATTGAGGGCGGCGGTTACTGGGCAAGCGCCCAGGCGACCCGGGGGCAGTTGGAGTCGGCACGCCTTCAGCTTTCTTCCGCAGAGAGCAGCTACAATCGCTATAAGCCACTCCACGAGGACGGCTCGATCTCCGACGTGCAGTGGGAGCAGATCGAGACCGGTTATGAGCTGGCGAAGGCTGGTGTAGAGGCGGCGGAGGGCGGCTATAATCAGGTTGCCAACATGGCGAGCGAGACGACGATTCGCGCTCCCATCGCCGGAGTGGTTGCTGCTCGGAACTCGGACATCGGCTCGATGGTCGGTCCGCAATACCCGGTCTTCGAGATCGTCCGCACCGACCCGATGAAGGTTGTTATCGGGGTCAGTGAGGCGGACATCGGCTATCTTGAGCCGAAGGAGAATGGCGAAGCCACTCTGGTAACGGTGCAGATGGAGGCTTATCCCGGCGAGGAGTTCGTCGGATACATCCACAACATCGGGGTCAAGGCGGACGCGCAGACCCACTCCTTCCCGGTGGAGATTCACCTCGACAACCCTGACCAGCGATTGAAGAGCGGGATGATTGCTCACGTTAACCTGCCACTGCGGGAGCTGGGCGAGGTCATCACCGTGCCGCTGGGCGTGCTGATTACCATCCTGGAGGTCGATTACCTCTACGTGGTGGATCGCTCCGGTGGAGAAATCCGTGTCAACCGTGTTCCTGTAGAAACCGGAGCGGTTACCGGTGATCGGGTTGTGATTCTGGAAGGGCTGACCGTGGGCGACGAGATCGTTACCCTGGGGCAGCAATTCCTGGAGCAGGGCAGTCTGATTACCGTTCCCGGCAGCTCCTCGGATGCAGAAGAAGCTACTGGCGACGAAGCCGCTACCGATGAAATAGCCGAGGAGACAGAAACCGAGGCGACTACGGAAGAAGGGGAGGCGGAGTGAAGCTGACAAAATGGTCCCTCGACCGTCCCCGCATCACCTTCCTGATGCTGGCGTTGGTCTTCCTTGCCGGAATCTACTCCCTCTCGGCGATCCTGAAAGAGGGCGACCCGGACATCCAGATTCCGATGAGCTTCATCACCGTGGTCTATCCGGGAGCCTCACCGACGGAGATGGAGGACAAGATCCTCAATCCCCTCGAAGACGAACTGGCCGATCTCTCCGACCTGGACTATATCTACGCCAATGCCTCCGAGGGGGTCTGCTGGGTTCAGGTCATCTTCGATGTGGAGGCCGACTTTGATAATGCCATCGCCGATGTACAGAAGCGAGTGGACACGGTCAAGTCGGAGTTCCCCGAAGACACGCTGGAACCCAACGTCATGGAGTTCAGCCTGAGCGATGTTCCGGTGATTACCCTCTCGCTGGGTGCGGAGATGAACGCTCTGGAGCTGCGTCGTCTGGGTGATGACCTCGCCGACCAGTTGCAGCGGATTAGCGGAGTTCTTGAGGTGGACGTAACCGGTGGGCAGGAGCGTGAGGTTCAGGTACTCCTCGCGCCGGCGAAGCTCGCCGAGTTCAACCTCAGTCCGACGCAGGTGATTCAGGCGATCCAGTCGCAGCACCTCAACAGCCCCTCCGGTGGGGTAGAGATCGGTGAACAGCGTTACCTGGTGCGAGCGATTGGCGAGTGCGACGACCCTTCGGAACTGGGCGATCTGATCGTTCCCGGAGCCGTTGACCCCCGTACCGGCATGCCGACCCGGGTTCGCCTCGCTGACATTGCTGAGGTTATCGATGGTGCCGGAGAGCCGGATACCTACTCCCGCGCCAATGGTCAGGATGCCGTCAGCCTTTCCATTAAAAGGCGTTCCAACTCCAACGTGCTGGTTACCACCGATGCCATCAAGCGTGCTCTGGGGATTCCGGCGCAGTCGATGACCGTGGAGCTTGCCGATGGCAATGAGGTCAAGCTGCGCCCAGATCAGATTCGCACGCTGTACTTTGCCAACCAGGACACCTTTAGCATTGATATTACCGATGCTGGCAGCGGTGAGATAACCGAGGTGCGCCGGGGCGAGGTTATCGAGCAGCTTCATGAAGCTGGTATCGACCCCTCCGCCGTTATTCCCCTGCCCTCCGGGGTAGAGATTCAGGTGATGACCGACCAGTCCGACGAGGTCAACGATACCCTGGAGACGATGGGCAGCAACGTGCTGCAGGGAGTCCTGCTGGTCTTCCTGGTGCTGTTGCTCTTTATGGGAACCCGCACAGCGATATTGGTCTCCTCGGCACTGCCGCTGAGTATGCTTATCGCCACAGCGGTGCTGTTCTTCAGCGAGAATACCCTCAACAGTATGACCATGTCCGGGATGATCCTGGTGGTCGGAATGTTGGTGGATAACGCCATTGTCATCACCCAGAACATCTATCGACATATCGAGATGGGGGACGACCGAACAACGGCGGCGGTGAAGGGAACCTCGGAGCTTGCCTATCCGGTGGCTACCTCAACGCTGACCACGGTCTTCGCCTTCATGCCGATGCTGATGATGGGCGGGATGATGGGCAAGTACATGGGCTACATCCCGATTACAGTAACCATTGCCCTCTTCGCTTCGCTCTTCGTCGGCTTGATTCTGATTCCGCCTATCGCGGCGAAGTTCCTCAAGCTAAAGGCAAAGCAGGGCGAATGGAAGCAGCACGGCTCTCACGGGCTGGCTCTGAGGGTTCACCGCTTCCGGATGTGGCTGGACAAAATCTTCAACTTTGACCGGTTGATGACGCGCTACGACCGGGTGATTAGCGGAGCCATCCGCCATCGCAAGCTGGTCTTCTTCCTGACCCTCTTCGCGTTTATTGGTGCAGTAGCACTGCCGATGACCGGGGTTATCAAGATTGACCTCTTCCCACCCTCGGATAGCGATACGATTACCATCGGCGTAGAGCTGCCGGTGGGTACCCCCCTTGAGATTACCGACGAGAAGGTTCGCCAGATCGAGGATATTGTTGTGGCGAATGTGCCGGAGCTGGAACGCCACGTTAGTGCCGCAGGAGATCCAGCCAGCGGTGGTGGTCGGATCAGTATCAGTCTGGGGCTGGCTCCCACCAACCTGGGCTGGGTTACCCTGAAGTTGGTCCCCAGTGATGACCGTGAGCGCACCGCTGACGAGATTTCCGAAGCCCTGCGTCCTGATCTAGATAAGGTAACCGGCTCCCTGATAACCTTTATCATCTCCGACAGCGGACCGCCGACGGGAAGTGATATTAACGTAAAGGTTTACGGCACCGACTTCACCGAACAGTGGGTTATTGCCGAAAAGATGGTCGCCTTCCTCGAAGAGCTGGATGGTGTCCGCGATGTTAGTACCGACGTCTCACATGGTACTCCTGAGCTTCAGGCTAAACTCAAACGAGACGAAGCGGCTCTCCTCGGCTTTAGCTCCTACGACCTTGCTATGAGTCTGCGCCAGCTTATCTCCGGCGTTGAGGCAACCAACTTCGAGATTAACGACAATGACATCGAAGTCAACGTCAAGTTGGCTACCGATGCCATCGAAAAGGTCAGCGATCTGGAGAGTCTCTACATCACCAACATGATGGGCAACCGAGTGATGGTTGGCGACATCGCTCACATCGAGCGCGGCGAGGGTGTCGGCGACATCACCCACTACAACAGCAACCGGGCGGTTACCGTCAGTGGCGACCTGCTCTCCCGGGTCAGCCCGATGGACATCACCCGAATGCTCCAGAGCTATGTAGA
>JAIOSI010000001.1 GCA_021107695.1 bacterium | reverse complement strand
TCACCGTCGTTAAAAAATAAACCATCCATCTCAGATAAAATACTGCCCTTTTCCAGCCCAAAAGCAGGTTTATCTTCATCCTTTAGGATTCCTTGAAATTGAAATATTGTGGATAACCTTTGAAGCCCGTCAATAACCTCCCAGTTACTTTCGCTATCTTGCCTCACAAAAATAGCAGGTATGGGTAACTTCAACAGTATAGACTCAATAAACCTAGATTTCTGTTCGTCTTTCCATCGGTAGTACCTTTGAAATGCTGGTTTTATATACAATGAACCTTCTTCATACATTGACGATAGCTCACTGATAGACATGGCGATACTTTCCGTGTATATCTCTTTCCTCTTCGTTTCCAATTGTTTTTCTAATGCTTCTTGTTTTTTTGACAGTTCCATCATAATCCTTTCCTCCTGCGCCATATGAAAACGAATATACTCTAACAACGTAATGCTAGAAGAATCCTACCTTTTTGTCAAACAAGTATCTATGAATCTAACCGCAGGGGAGAGAGCAGCTCCCTCCCCCGTCGATACTTCCTCGTCTAATCGTCTTCCAGTGTGGAGAGGTCGCCCACATCCTCGCCCCACTCCAACGCCTTCAGGTAGCGGCGCAGGATCTTCCCGGAGCGGGTCTTGGGCAGCTTCTCGCTGAACTCGATCTCCTGGGGCATGGCAAGGGGCGAGAGCCGCTTGCGGATGAAGTTCATGATCTTCAGCTCCAGGTCGCCAGTCGCCTCGTAGCCCGGGTTGAGGGTTACGAACGCCTTGACGACCTCCATGTTGACTGCGTCGGGCTTGCCGATGGCGGCTGCCTCGGCGACTGCCTCATGCTCGATCAGTGCCGACTCGATCTCGAAGTGGCCGACCAGGTGTCCTCCGGTGTTGATGACATCGTCATCGCGCCCGACGAACCAGTAGTAGCCGTCTTTGTCGATGCTGGCACGGTCGCCGGAGACGTACCAGAGGTCTTTGGCGAGGTGCAGCTTGCTAACCTCTTTGTCCTTCATCTCGCCGACGAACTTGCTGCGGTATATCTCCGGCTTGCTCCGATATTCGCGGAACATGCTGGGCCAGCCCGGGCGGAAGGCGATCAGCCCAACCTTACCCGGCTCGGTCAGCGGCTCGTGGGTCTTCAGGTCGAGGACAGTCGCCTCGATACCGGGGAACGGCTTGCCCATAGAGCCGGGCTTGATGGTCATCCCCGGATAGTTGGCGATCATCATCGAGCCAGTCTCGGTCTGCCAGAAGGTATCGTGGAAGGGCAGCCCGTACGCCTTCTCGCTCCAGACCACCGCCTCGGCGTTGAGTGGCTCGCCAACGCTGGCAAGGTGGCGCAGGGTGGAGAGGTCGAACTCGTTGACGGTGTCGGTTCCCTGGCGCATCAGCGAGCGGATCGCCGTCGGGGCAGAGTACCAGATCGAAATCTTGTTGTCCTGAATGAACTTGTACCCCATCGCTGCGCCGAAGCCTACGTCCAGCACGCACTGGGTAACGCCGAGGCTCCACGGACCGATGATGCCGTAGCTGGTTCCGGTAACCCAGCCCGGGCCGGCGGTGCACCAGTAGATGTCGTCTTTCTTGAGGTCAAGCACCCACTTGGTGGTGAGGTACTGTCCCCAGCCGGAGCTGTGGACATGCTGTGCGCCCTTGGGCTGACCGGTGGTGCCGGAGGTGTAGTGGAGGACGGAGGGGGTCTCCGGGGTGGAGGGGTAGCAGTCGTAGGAGTCCACCCGGGGAGCGGCCTCGACATCAAAGAAGAGTTCGTCGTCCTTCAGCTTGCTGCCGTCGCCGTCAACGACGATGACTTTCTCCAGAGCTGGCAGGTCGGCGAGGATCTTACGAACCTTGCGGACGTGCTTCTTGGTGGTAAGGATCGCCCTCGCCCCGGCACTATCCAGACGGACATGGAGGGACTCGTCGCCGAAGGCACTGAAGAGCGGCTGGGCAACGCCACCCATCTTCAGAATCCCTAAAAAGGAGAAGTAGAGGCTGGGGATCTTGTCCATGAAGATGCAAACGCGGTCGCCGGGCTTGATGCCCTGCTCTTCGAGGAGTTTGGCGAAACCGTTGGAATAGGCGCGGAGGTCGGCGAAGCTGTAGCTCTTGTGTTTATCGCCGAAGCCCTCCCAGATGAGGGCGGTCTTCTCGGCATCGCCGAGGTCGCAGATGCGGTCGGAGCAGAGCGCGCCGATGTTGAGCGGCTCGCCCTCTTTCCAGCCAAGTTCCTTCTTGGCGATGTTCCAGTCGAAGCTCTTTCGGGCATCTTCATATTTACCGATGTTACTTGCCATGTGGCGTTCTCCCTCTTGGAGTTAGTAGGAAATGTCAGTGTAATAAGTGCGGCTATATCGTTATTGGTGAACTTGTTCACGGTTTGAGGCAAAAGAGCTATGCTCCCGCTGCCTCCATCACTACCACGGCAGCGGCGGTGGTATCTCCGTGGGTCAGCGAGAGATGAACCCGAATTACGCTCTGTTCCTTAGTCAGCCGCTCTGCCAGACCGTGGAAGCGTAGCCAGACGGAGCCGCCGGACTCTCGCACCACCTCAACATCACGGAAGCGCAGACCATCGCTGAGTCCCTTACCCAGAGCCTTGAACGCCGCTTCCTTCGCCGCCAGACGGACGGCGTAGTGGCGATACGGTCGAGCCTGAGAGTTGCAGTAAGCAGCCTCAGCGGGCAGGAACAACTCGCTGACGAGCGCGTCGCCCAGCTCGTCCAGCCGACGGCGGAACCGCTCCAGCTCGACGAGGTCAATTCCGATGCCGCTAATCACCGATTCTACTTTCTCTACCTTCGAGCCGAAGGGTACACAACTCAGACAACCGCTATTCTAATAAGCCGGGGCGTTGGTGTCCACCAGCTTGAAGCTGGACACAGATTCGCGGCTGACCGACAATGCAAAATAACATTTCCCCCCGCATGTACGCTCTCTTCGCTCGCTCCCCGTTGGCGTGTTGGTGTCTAGTTATTACTAAAGCCGCCTTCTCACATTAGAGGAGGGCAGCTTTTTGCACTATCTGTGGGCCGACCTAAAGGTCGGCCCCTAC
>JAIOSI010000292.1 GCA_021107695.1 bacterium | reverse complement strand
ACGCTGACAATGGATATGCCTGCGGCACCGAGTTTGTCTATTGGACCGACGACGGTGGCGAAAACTGGACGGCGGGAATCGGAGACTTCGACAGAACCTTCTACGGTCTGGCGATCTGGGGCGATACCCTGCTGGCAGTGGGAGACAACGGCGCGATTCGTCGCAGCACCGACGGCGGAGTGAACTGGACGAACATCGACTCCGGCAGCAACAATCGGCTCTACTCGGTCAGCTTTGGCGATGCCAGCAACGCCTGGGCGGTTGGTACCGGAGGAACGATTCTCTATTCCGACGATAGCGGATTGACCTGGGTCGAGCAGACCTCGACCTTCCAGCTGGAATTGTTTCGGGTAGAGTTCCTCGACAATCAGGTTGGCTATGCTGCTTGCTATAACCAAACCGTTTTGAAGACCATCGATGGTGGTTCAAGCTGGACGATTGTCTGTTCCGAGGATGATAGCCTCATTCGCCTTCACGCCCTTGATGTGCTTGATGCTGAAACCTTTTGGATCGGTGGCGGCGACCCGCCTCTTGCCTATTACTCCACGGACAGTGGCGAGCATCTGATCGGCGGCGAGATTGACCTATCCGAAGACCTGGCGTGGCGCAATGTGGTCTGCGAACTCCACGCCGAGGACGATACCGAGCCAGCACTGCTGCTTACCGCTCACTACGACTCGATCTCTGAAGACCCCTTCAATCTGGCTCCGGGAGCCGATGACAACGGCTCCGGTACAACCGCTCTCCTGACTGTGGCACGGGCGTTCTACGACCAGACCTTCGCCACCCCGGTGCGGCTGGTCTTCTTCTCCGGCGAGGAACAGGGACTCATCGGCTCGTCGTACTACGTTGACGAAATGATCGCCACGGGCGAGGTCGGCGGTGTGATCAACCTCGACATGTACGCCTACCGCGACGACGATGAGATGGATCTGCAAGCGTACACAGAGAATAGCTCCCTCTGGCTTTCTGAGGTATACAAAGAATCGGTGGAGGGACACTCCAACGCAACGGTGGTAGAGACCAACGATCCCAGCTTCCAACGTTCTGACCACGCCAGCTTCTGGAGAGCGGGGATTCCGGCGATTCAGGTTGGTGAGTATCCGGGAACCGAGTGGTATCCTTATTATCACACCACCGAGGACACCATCCAGTACGTCAACATGGAACAGGCACTGGCAGGAGCCACCGGCGCGGCAGCGGCGGTGATGACCCTCGTCCCCCATGTGGAGAGCGGCCACGAGACTGCAGACATCTACACCTACCCCAACCCCTTCCGACCCTATCGGGGCGACGAAACTATCATCTTCCGCAATCTTCCCGCCGGGGCGACCCTGAGCATCTTCGATATTTCCGGCGCGCTGGTTTACGAAACCGTCGTCAGTGGCGAGCCATTCACTTGGGGCGCAGTCAACCAGGCGGGAATTGAACTTGCCAGCGGTGTTTACCTCTACCACGTCAAAACTGCCGACACCACCGAGATCGGCAAGCTGGCGATTGTCAGGTAAGGTCATTTGGAGAAACAGGTAAGATGAGCGAGTTCCTTGACATCCTCAAGACCGCCGCCGTGGATAGCTTCATGAGCGTGGGAACCTGGGTGGCGGTGATGCTGCTCGCCTTTGGCTGGCTGGAAGTCCGCAGTGGCGGTGCCATCGTTAGAGGAATACAGCGGCATCGCGGCTGGCAGCCGGTCTTCGGGGCGATCATGGGGATGATCCCCGGCTGTGGCGGGGCGATCTTTATGATGCCCCTCTTCGTCAATGGAACCATTACCTTCGGCACCGTTGTTGCCACTTTAATTGCCACGATGGGCGACAGCTCCTGGGTTATCTTCTCCCGACTTCCCGGTCATGCTCTGGTGATTCACGGCATCAGCTTTGCCGTGGGACTTTCGGTGGGCTATCTGGTCGATGCTCTGGGGATTGGTCGCAATCTGGTGAAGGGTCGGGAGCAAGAGGTTCTGCGCCGAGTAACCGAGGTCGAAGCCGAGAGCTGCCTGCTCCCTGGCTTCAGGCACAGTGAATCCCCAGAGATGGTGGCTGTCCTTCATAAACACACCCACATCAAGCCGAAGAACTTGCTCTATCGGATTACGCACAGGCTCTACTGGGCAGTCTGGGGACTCTTTCTCCTCGGCTTCGTCTTTACCTTTCTGACCCAGATGCTACAGGTGGATGTCGCTGCCGTTGACGGCTGGTTCGGCTTCTCCTTCTTCGATACATTTGGAGTGATTGGAGCCAGCGTTAGTCTGCTCTGGATGATTTTCTCGAAGAAGTTCATCCGCGACAATACCCACGAAGAGGGCGAGGAGAAGGCGCAGAGCAGGCGGGAGATGCTCATCCACAACGCTCAGGATACAACCTTCGTCGTGGTTTGGGTAACGGTGGCGTACTTCGCCTTCTACGCTTTTGATGCCTGGAGCGGGGTGGATGTTACCGAACTGGCACGCCTCGCCGGTCCGCTCTCGGTGATCGGAGCGGTATTGATCGGACTCATCCCCGGCTGTGGACCGCAGATCGTGTTGACAACCCTCTTTATTCAGGGAGCTGTCCCCTTCGCCGCTCTCATCGCCAATGTACTCAGCCAGGACGGCGATGCGCTTTTTCCTCTCCTGAGTCTGCATAAACGGAGTGCTTTCCTGGCAACGCTGGTCACCACGGTTCCGGCAGTCATTGTTGGTCTTGTCTTCTACTACCTGCTGCCGGACTTTATGAACGCGCCTGTTTTGGGATAGGAAGTTTGGGATAATCACTTAATACTGCACCTGCTTAAAGAAGTAACTTATGGCTATTATCCTAGCTACAGGCTATTTTCGGCGACACTTCCAGAGCAGTTAAAAGTGGCAGGGCTATAGGCTTGGTTGATTTGATGGTGTGTGGGGTCTTTTACGGTTAGCCACCGGAGAGGGCATGTCTATAACATCATAAACTACACGATGATATGGTTATTTTATAGAGAACATCTTCGTGTCTTTGCCTCATCAGCCGGAGATGCATTACACCTCAGAAAAAGCGTAGGGACGGCGGTGGCACGCTTCTTGCACAACTTGTAACCAGCTTGCTTACTCGCAGTCATCCGCAGCAACAATCGCGCCACCGCCTCTCTCTTAGCCGGATTACAGCTTAGGCGCAATTCATGCCGTTGCCGTTCAGTTGGTCCAGTTTTAAGTGATTATCCCAAGTTAAACTCATCGAGCTGCCCAAAGGTCTCGACAGGAAAAACATGAAAACGATTGTCGGTCTGCTCAGGCTAATGCGCCCCAAACAGTGGCTGAAGAACGGCGTTCTCTTTGCCGGAGTGATCTTTAGCCAGCTGTTCACCATACCAGCCGCGCTGCTGAACGCCGCCGCAGCGTTTGGCGTGTTCTGCCTGCTCTCCGGGGCGGTCTATGCCCTCAACGACGCGGTAGATGCCGAGCGGGACCGCGCTCATCCAGAAAAGAAAAATCGACCAGTGGCAGCGGGAGTAGTCTCTCGACCTCTCGCCTTTATCTGGTCATTTCTCCTGGCTGCTGGTGGACTCACCGCCGCCTGGTTCATCACCCAGAGCTTCTTCATCGTCGGCGCGGCGTACCTTGCCCTGAATCTGCTCTATAGCTTCTGGGGCAAGCAGGTGGTAATCCTCGATGTCTTCCTGATTGCTCTGGGCTTCGTGCTACGCGCCGTTGGCGGTATCGAGGCACTGGTTGAGATTTCCCCCGGACTGACCTTCTCCACCTGGTTCCTCGGAGTAACGCTGTTCCTGGCTCTCTTCCTGGGGCTGGAGAAACGCCGTGCCGAGCTGAAGACTCTGGAAGCCGGAGCGGCGACCCACCGCAAGACCCTCTCTCAGTACACCCCCCACCTTGTTGACCAGATGAGTGCCGTGGTAACCTCTACCACCG
>JAIOSI010000150.1 GCA_021107695.1 bacterium | reverse complement strand
GAGATAGTATGGTGGTGCTGGCGAGCCAGAACCTCCGTCGGAGCCATCAACACCGCCTGGAACCCTGCCTCCACGGCGCAGAGCATCGCCAGCAGAGCGACCAGGGTCTTGCCGGAGCCGACATCACCCTGAAGGAGCCGATTCATCGGTCGGGAAAGGTTAAGGTCGCCCCGAATGCGCTCCAGCGCGCGCTGTTGAGCAGCGGTCAACTCAAAGGGCAGCTTCTCCACCAGCCGTCGGGGCAGCTCGCCTTCACAGAGAATCTCCGCTCCGGTGTATTTGTCCAGCCGTTGCCGCTCTCGCAGTACCGCCAGCTGAAGCAGCAGCAGTCCATCGAAAGCCAGTCGTCTTCTGGCTCTGAGGGGAGAATCGGTATTCTGGGGGAAGTGAACCTGCTCAAAGGTTTCCGGCAGCGTCTGCAGTCCCTGTTCCTGACGAATAGCTTCGGGCAGATAGTCCTTTAGCTGCGGGAGATAGCGGTCGAGAACCCGACGTTGGAGATGGCGCATGAAGCCCATCCCCAGCCCCTCGGTCAGGCGATAGAACGGTACAACCCGACCAGCCGCCAGAGGGTCGTCGGTGGAGCGCACGACTTCGAACTCCGGATTGATGAGCTGGGGGCCGTTGTAGAGCGTAACCTTGCCGAAGGCGACCAGCTTTGTTCCTACCCGGAGTATCTTTGACAGATAGGTGGCGTTGAACCAGGTCAGCATCACGCTGCCGGTTCCGTCGGAGAGCAGTCCCAGCAGGCGGCTTCCCCGTTTGCTGCGGCGATTCTCCAGATTGGTCAGTTCACCGACGACCGCCGCCTGCTCGCCGACCTTCAGCCGGGCGATTTTGGTCAGGCGTCGTCGGTCCTGATAGTCCCGGGGCAAGTGCAGTAGAAGCTCCGCCACGGAGCCTATCCCCAGACGAGCGAGGAGCTTTGCCCGCGCCGGACCGACTCCCTTCTCGTAGGTGATGTCCCGCTCGGTCAGCTCATCAAAGCTCGTTGGTGCCGCTTCGGTAATCTCATCGACCTTCTTCGGAGGTGGCGTTGAACGAGCCTTTGCGGAGACATTACTGCTGGTGAATAGCTCCCAGAGTTCCGTAAAGCGGCGCAGCCGGTCGGTCTTCCCTTGAAGGGGTAGCTCGTCAAAACCAACCAGCAGCTCCTTTAACTCATCCGTAGATTCCAGTTCACCTAGCCAGCCGAACAAACGTTCGCCAATGGTCGGCATAGTGCGCAACAGTTTAAAGCCACTGCGTTTAAGAGCCTCCAGCGGACGGTTAATTTTCTCAACAATTTCTTTAGAGACATTGACCTTGCTCATTGAGACTCCGTGAATCCATTATTGCTGTAGAGTGTGCCTTCTGGTCGTTTACCCGCAGCCAATTCCTGCAGCCGTGGTAACAGCCAGCGAGGATAGAAGTTACCTGCTGCAATTTCGTCTATCGTCATCCAGATCAGGCGGATTGTGTCCTCGCCATATTCAGCGCGTTCCAGCCGGGGGGTTGGATCATACCTGCCACCAACAACCTTCGCCGTCCAATAGAACCCCAGCTCGTGGACAGGCATATCGCCGAAGAAGGTCGGATCGCGGAAGCGGTTGTCGTTGACGAAGAGTAGTCGCTCTGTTTCAACGATTAATCCGCACTCCTCCTCTATTTCTCGAACGAGGGCAGCGGGAATCAACTCGTCGGCTTCGACCCCACCGCCAGGCAGGGCGAGGTGCTGGCTGCCCTCCATTATCAGCAGGCGACCCTGCTCATCAAAGAGAATCCCTGCGGCACGGGGACGAATCTTGCCGTTCCGCCAGGGCTTTCTCCCGGTGATCTGCTCGCTAATCCGATTCTCCTTAGCTGGCAGGCGCAGGTAGTGTGCCGGAGAACAGGATTGCCAGTCCGCCTCCAGAACCGCCGACAGCCCCTCTGGATAGAGAGGAAGCTGCTTCAGTTCTTTGCGAGAAACCCAGCGCAGCTCGTCCATGATGCTGGCTTCCGGCGAATCCGGCGAAACGAAGCCCAGGCGGGATTCTCCGCTGACTTTAGCTCGAAAGTACAACCCGATAAGGTGCAGCGGCTCGGCATCGAAGGGATCGGGGAAGAAGGTCTCCGCCACATATGCCAGCTCGCAGTCTTCCAGCTTCAGGGCGGTCTCTTCGTCCAGCTCCCGACGTAGAGCCTGCTCCGCTGTTTCGCCGTACTCCTGACCTCCACCGGGGAGACTGAAGAAGCGATGGGCGTTGATGGAATAGCCAGTAACGAGGAGCTTTTCATCCTGAACGATGATTCCAGCCACCCGAATCCTCAGGCGAACAGGACCGGGCTTGCAGGGTTCGTTGAAGGCGTTGTCCGTCGGCAGGTGCATCGCTTGGTCTCCCTTTTGAACCGATTGTACAACAGACACGGGGAGTTTTTAGGCTCCCCGGTATTCAGACATGCTCTCTCTGGCTCGCTACTCGGCGGTGAAGGGTAGCTCGGTCAGCTTCCAGCCTTCCGGTGAGTCAGACCAATGCAGGCGATACTCCGCTGGTTCCTCGGCTACACCATTGCGGACAAGCTCGGCAGAGACCACAACCACGGCGGTCGGTGGTTCACCTGCCTCGTACTCCTCCACGTCGAGAACATTGAAGGAGCCGATCTCCAGCTCAAAGGAGTCGAGTTTTTGCCAGAAGCCCTCCAGCTCGTCTTCAGGCACGTCAACGAAACAAGAGAAAGTCTCGGTCTTGTGGAGCAGGGTCAGCTCACGGGCGAAGGCATCGGTGGCATCGAGCAACGCATCGTGGGCGGCTCGCTCCTCCACGCTAAGTCCCGTAGGGTCTGCGAGAGCCTCGCCTTCCTCGACCTCCTCTGCTTCACCATCACAGCCAGCGAGCAGAAGCAGGGAGAGAATCAGTAGCAGGGGCAGGGGCAGAAGTTTCGGCATGGTTATTCCTGAGTTGTGAAAAAACGCTTACGGAGCTTGCAGGTAAGGGCGGCAAGGGCCAGGCAGATCAGAGTGCTGTAGGGCGTGATCGTGCAGTGCGCCTTGTAGCCCAGACCGCAGGCTCGACTTGCGCCCTCTGATGGAATCAGGGTCCAGATGGCGCAGAGGGTAAAGATAATCGTCAGTACGAGAAAAACGGCATAACCACGCTTGCGAACCTTCATCTTTTCCCTTCGATGGTTTACGGAGTGTAGGCGATCCTGATGCTGTCAACAATCCCCAGAGCGGTGGTCAGGCCGTCAATATCGCGGAAGATCTCCCCGGTGGCACCGCTGGTGTCGCCATGTCCGACCAGAATAAGCTCTGCTGCGGAGGCTTCTCCACCAATCTCAAGCTCTGCACGGAAAATCACCGAGGGCTGACCGCCGAGGGTTTTGCTGTCGGGATCAACCGGATTTGTCGGCTCAAGCTCTTCGGTAAAGGTGTCGTTGTAGTCGAGGGAATGGTTGATCTCCGCAAAGAGAACATACCTTCCCGGAGACAGTTCGGCGGGGCGATCTGCTGAAACCTTGAAACCCTGCCTCGGTGTCGCTCCGGTAACTGCGTCGGGAAGCGGGGTCTCTTTGGTTGGCAGGTACAGCTCATCGGCTTCCTGAACCCCCCGGGCGTGCGCCCAGACCGGCAGCGATGAAGGACGACGGATGCTCGGATCGCCGCCAAACCAGCCCTGTGTTGCCGTCTTCTCGGTAACGTAGATCGTGGCGAGGTATTCGCCGTCGAGACTCTCCAGCCAGAACGCCATCTGGGGAGGATTCATAAAGATGCCGTATGCGTGCAGCCAATGCTCACCCTCGACCAGGCTGAGGGTGAGGTAATCGTTCTCTGGCGTAGCTTCTGGCTTGCATGAGGGCAGCAGGAGCAGGAGGGAGAACAGCAGTGCGACAATCAGGCGGTGATTTTTCTTCATTAGTTAGTTACCTTTCTGGTTTTACGTTTACGCAGGTAGCGACGGATCAGGATAAGTATCAAGAATGCCAGTGCGCCCACGGGCAGACCGACCATCAGGATGATAATCAGCACCCGCACGACGTGCATCAGGGCGATGTAGCCCTCGGAGACTCCTTTGCCCAGCAGGCGTTCACCGGGGTCGCCGATGAAGCCGCTGTCCTCGGTCAGGGTGAGGAAGAGGCTGGTCAAGCCGACCTCGCCGTCGAGCTGAGGGTTTGCCAGCAGCAGGTTCGCCGCCTTGTTCTCGGCTTCCAGCAGGTCTCGCTCAAGATTCTTGCGCTCTCGTTCAGAGGTGGTTTCAATCAATTCCCGCCGCAGGGCGGTCATCGTTGCCTTTAGTTCCTCCAACTCCCGCTGCTCACGATAGAACTCCTCGCTGACATCTTCGGAGTTGCGCTCCTCGGAGATAACATCGCCCAGTGCGGTTAGCTTTCGAATCAGACCATCGCGCTCATCGGTGCGTACCTGAAAGAGCAGCCGACCGGAGGCGGGGTCTTCCAGCGGACGAACGTAGGTCAGTTGCGAGATGAAGCCCTGCTCTGGCGAGAGAGCCTCCTGAGCAGCGGTTACAGCCATGGCGAAGTCATCCACCAGGATGACCAGCCCCGTGGAGACCTCGATCATCCGGGGACGGGTAACGGTTTCGTAGCCTATCTCATCGCCCGGTCGGGGGAGGGTCAGCGTTACCTCGTCGCCCGACGGTTCCGGCGAGAGGGCATACTCCTGCTCACTCCACTCCAGCGGTTCCGCTGTTGCCATCAGCAAGGTTGGAAGAAGGAGCAGCAACAGCAGTTTGAGTTTAGTCATCATTTGCTCCTTTTAGCCTGTTGCCTGCCGAGAAGTCGTCCAAGGAAGAACGCCGCCACCAACAGTGCCAACCCGGGCAGAACGAAGGTGAAGAGGATCCGTTCCAGCAGAACGATCTCGCCTTCGATGCTTTCGACCAGGGTCAGTTCGACGGTGTACTGGCGGGTGGAGTCAAGGAGCTTGAGCAGCTTCTCCTGCTCGCGAGTGAACTCCCGCTCGGCACGAGCCAGTTCCCGCTGGCGTTCAATCCGAATATCCGTAGAGAGACCGGAGGCATCTGCCAGCTCACGCAGTTCTTCGAGATCAGCTTCCAGCCCGTTCACCCGCTCTTCGAGCATCACGATTGTCTCGGTAATCACGCTGCCCTGGGAATCTTCAACCAAGACCTCGCCCAGAGCAAGGATTTTATCCAGATAGCCGTCAATCTTTGCGGCGGCAATGCTGTACTCAAGGTACAGCTCATCGGGTTTGTCCTCGTCGCGGTGTGTCTCTACGTTTTGCAGGTAGCCGTCCGCCGGGTCGAGGAGGGTCTTTGCCCTCTCCCCGGCAGACTCGAACTCCTCCACCACGATAACCAGGTTCGCCTCAAAGCGACGGTATTCCTCTGTGCTGCTCTCCTGCGCCCCAAGAGACAGCGGCAGAAGAAGCACCAGCAGAGTCAGAGATAGTAGCGTTTTCATGGGCTACTCCTCTTTGTGGGTTTTGCCTTTGTTCAGAAGTTTTATCATCCAGCGAATCAGCAGGAAGGTCGGCAGAATCAGGAGTGCCAGAATCAGTGCCACACCGATAACAACGATGAAGACCCGCAGGATGTTGACGATTGCCATGTAGGCAAGCTCGAAGCCGTTCTTGACGGTCTTCCAGCCTCGGAAGGTGGTACTGGCCTCGTCCTCGGTCAGGGTGAGGGTGATCGTCGGCAGGGTGATCAGGTCGTCGAGACCCTTGAGGGCGGTCTTGGTATAGCCGAGTTCTTCAGACAGGTACTCCAGTTCCGCCTTCAGTTCTTCCAGCTCTTCGGAACGGGCATTCCGTGCCACGGCTTCGTCGAATGCAGCTTTGGCGATTTCGTAATCGGCCTCCAGCAGATCGTGCTGTTTTTCCAGATCGTAGTACCGTCGGGTAACATCCTCCACGGTGGCGTTCTCGCTGACAACCTCACCAATATCGCGGAGTGCGGCGACGAATTTCTCCCGCACATCGGCATGACAGCGGATCTCGTAGGTTACGTAGCCGACGCTGCCCTCCTGACGATAGACATTCTGCGAGGTGATGATCACATCGGTAACGCCCTCTTTGTGATGAGCCTTGATCAGCTGCTCAACCTCTTCGCGGGAGTCGCTGAGGTCGTCCACCACCAGGGTCATGTCGGTGTCGTAGATCAGCTTGCGTTCCTGCCCCAGGGTGTCGGCCTCTGTGGTGCCTTCGGCCTCAACCTCATCACCAGCGGGATAGCCCTCTTCGGCCATATCTACATCGGTAACGCCAACACCGCCAGCGGCAGAAGCGAATCCATCACCTTCACTGCGAGACATTGATGCCTCAGGAGCTGCCTCAAGAGACTGCTCTTCCTCGTAGTAGTAATCGCCGGGAGCCTCCGCCATGACCTCGTCGTCCCAGTCGTCGTATCCGGCATCTCCGTCGTAGTAATCCTCCGGCGGTGTGGCATCGTCTGTGTAGTATTCGGCGTAGGGATCGGTTTCATCATCGCTACAGGCGGTAAAGAGAAGCAACAGAGCCAGTAACGGTAACAGCAAGCGGGTAAACCTGTTCATTGGTACCCCCGATGGTTTTGAGTAAAACAAGGTGTTGGTTATCAGACTTAACGCGAAAGGCTATAACTGCCTCAAAAAGTGTTCTGCGACTAGGGTTGATAATAGGAGCTATCTGGTGTTGGTTATTCTCCAAGAAGTCCGCCGGAAAGCCCCTCTGCCGCTGCGCCCAGCTCGAAGTTACTGGTCGGAATCAGCTCAAGCTGCTTCCGAGGCTTACTATTGTACGAACGAAGCTGACTGAAGAGTTCCCCGTCGTAACTTGATGGCTGACTGGGAAGAGTCGGCAGATCAAACTGGAGATAATAGAGGTGGGTATCAATCTGTGAATACCGCTCAAGGTATTCTTCGGTGGGAACACGGTTGCGCAGTGAACCACTCCCCAGCATCAGCAGAACCCCAATACCTGTAATGGCGACAACGGCAACTGTTACCAACCAACCCGGAAGAGTCCGCTTACCAACCACCTTTACCGCTAATGCGCCAGGAACAGGACAGCTGTCGAGGCAACGCAGGCAGAGGTTACACTGGTCGCTTGAAATAGTCTCGGCGTTATGGACATCAATCCCTGCGGGACAGCTACCCTCGCAGTCATGACAGCTAATGGAACAGCGTGAGGGATCGCGCACCACCTTAACCGGAGAGATCGTTGAGGCCAGCCCAAGCAAAGCACCGTAGGGGCAGAGGTAGCGACAGAACAACCGAGGAAGGAACAACGACGCAACCAGCAGACTAACGAGGGCGTATATCAGCCAGGCAGCGGGATTTGCCAGGAAGTTAAACAGTACCAGGTCGTGGAGCTTCGCCGCCGGAGAAAAAATCTGTAACCGAAGAACCTCTGAGGTCAGAGCCGTTGTTTGCAGCAGGAAAACTCCCAGCAGGGCATACTTCACCAGCCGGAGCGGTCCATCAAGGATTGCTGGCAGTCGCAGGCTCTTGCCCCGGGTTATCTTTTTGCCCAGCCAGTGCAGACCGTCAAAGAGCGTTCCCAGCGGGCATAGATGGCTGCAGAAGCTCTTCTTGATTATCAGTGAGAGGGCGAAGAAGGTAACGAGGAATCCCAGGGCGGCAAGGTGGATTCCATACCCTCCACCGACTCGTACGGCGTAGAGTAGCTCCAGATAACCCAGATGAGGGGTCAGCCCCTCAATAGCGGTGGGACGGACAGCTTCCTCGACCGTTCCACCTTCCAGAGAAACCGCGAAGAGGGTGTAGAGGACGATCAGCCCCAGCCAGAAGAGCGCGGAGATGAGCTGAACAATCAGCCGCAGGCGGCTGGGTTTTCCTCTGGTCAATACGGAATCCTTCACTCGATCCTCCAATATTTTGCCAAACAGCCAGCTTGAATAATATCCCAACTCCCGACGATGGTCAAATCCCAGGGCAAGGTTGACATTTTCACCACTTTATAGCACTCTAACAAGCTGTCTGATGAGACTTAGGTAGCTGATAGCGAATGATTATACTCCTGACGGACTTATTCATTTTTGAGATCCTTGTACAGTTCACCCTTTTTGACAGTTGACGTTTAGTCGCTCATTTTCACGTTTTTGAGGTAGCCCGAAGCCTCTGCTGACAAACTCAGTCCGGCTTCAGCATTGTGAACAGACCCCTGATAAATCAGGAGCCTAACCGTGCCGATACCTGTCGTAACAGTGTCTGTTCGACGATCCGCCCGGCGGGTCGGGGCTGTACCTCGCAATTTAAAAGAGGTTTTCGTTGAAAAAAGAATTCCTGGTCGATGTCTCCCAACTGGAGACCCGGGTAGCCACCCTGGAAGACGACCACCTGGTAGAGTTGATGATCGAGCCGGCTGGCTCGCGTCAGATCGTTGGTAACATATACAAGGGGATCGTCAGCGAGGTTATTCCCGGTCTCCAGGCAGCGTTCATAGATATTGGCAGCCAGCGCAACGCGTTTCTTCACGCCAGCGATCTGGTTACCGATGTCCATGATATCGGTGCGTTTCTGGACGAGGACTACGACAATCTGCAGGATCGTCGTGGTGGTCGTGGGCGGAAGCGCGATGCTCCACCAATAGAAAAACAGCTCAACAAGGGTCAGGACATTCTCGTCCAGATCACCAAAGAACCGATTGGCAAAAAAGGTCCCCGCGCCACTGCCAACATTACCCTGGCAGGGCGTTTTTTGGTACTCATGCCCTACGCCGACCATGTCGGGGTTAGTCGAAAGATTTCCTCCCGCTCGGAGAGAGACCGACTTCGCAAGCTGGTCAAGGGCCTGCGCAGCGGCGATTCCGGCTTTATCATTCGCACCGTGGGGCAGGGAGCCAGCAAGCGTGAAATCCGCCAGGAGATGTCTTATCTCACTCGGCTGACAAGGGATATCGTCCGCCGGGCAAGGAAGTCCCCCGCGCCCTCGCTGGCTTATGACGACCTGGGGATGGTCTTCTCGATCATCCGCGATGTTCTCACCGAAGAGGTTGATGCTCTGATCATCAACGAAAGGTCCCTCTACAAGCGGGTCAAGGAGTTCGCACGCCGTGTTGCACCGGGACTCAGCACCCGAATCGAGTTTTATCAGGGACGCTATCCGCTCTTCGAGGCGTACGATATCGAGCAGGATGTCGAGCGGATCTCCCATCGCCGGGTCTGGCTGCCCAACGGTGGTCATCTGGTGATAGAACAGACCGAGGCTCTGATCTCCGTTGACGTGAACACGGGCAAGTTCGTCGGCAAGAAGAATCTGGAGAACACCGTTTACCAGACAAACCTTGAGGCCGCTACCGAGATCGCTCGCCAGCTGCGTCTCCGCGACCTCGGCGGAATCATCATCATCGACTTCATCGATATGGAGGTTCACCGCCACCGCGACAACGTGGTCAAGGAACTCAAAAAAGCTCTGTCAGCGGATCGCTCCAAAACCCGAGTCAGGAAGATCAGCGATCTGGGTCTCGTCGAGATGACCCGTAAGCGTGTCCGCAAGAGCCTGACCAAGCGGATGACAACCCGCTGTCCCTGTTGCGAAGGCTCCGGGCTGGTGCTGGCAGAGACTCCCTTCCTGAATAAAGTCGAAAGTCTGCTGCGCAAAGAGCTTTGCAGTGCCGGGAACGAGCGAATCCAGCTTATCTGCAACCCCCACTCTCTACAGATTATCCAGAACAGCCAGCAGCCCCTGCTCGACGAGCTGAGCAAGGAGTTTGACCGCGAAATTATCCTCCAGACCGAGCAGCTTATACCCTTTGATGACGTTAAGCTCCGGCGGATTCCCAACCAAACCAAGAGCAAATCCCGTTCACAGCGTCGCCGTCGCCGCAGATAGGCAGCGCGGTGTGCTGCACCACAGGACTGGTGCTTCGCACCAGAAAACTACGGGAACGTCCGCTCCCGTTGGTCGCTTACAACCAGAGGATTGGTAATTAGCGCAGTGCGCTGTCCCTTGGCTATTTTATTGAGATTAACTTAGTTACAGGCTATCCTCTGCGGCACTTCCAGAGCGGCTAAAAGTGGCAGGGTCAGAGGCTTGGTTGATTTGATGGTGGGAAGGTCTTTGTACGGTTAGCGACCGGAGAGGGCGTGTCTATAACAGCTTAAATTGCAAGCTGATACGCTTGTTTCCCAGTAACATCTTTGCGTGTCTGCTTCATCAGCCGGAGTTGCATCACGCCTCGGAAAAAGGCGCAGGGACGGCGGTGGCACGCTTGTCAAACTGGCAATTGCCCTTGCTGAGTGCAGCTTCAAGCTGCCGCCACCGCCTTCCTGTTAGCCGGATTGTAGATTAGACGCAATTTACACAGTAGCCGCTCCGCTGGTCCAGTTTCGAGTGATTATCCCTAAAAAAATGCCCGAATACCTTCACCTCCGTCCTCACCACCTCCTCTGCCTGCTCTCCTTCAGTGGAAAGGGCTATTCGCCGCAGTTCATTGAAAGAATGAAGGAGATTCAGCAGGCTTATTTTAACGGGGAAACACGAATTGAGATCGCCCTGGGAGTGGACGATGTCTGCGAGTTCTGTCCTGAGCTTATCGAGGACTGCTGCGATCGTCTGGTCGGAATCTCCGACAGAGAACTAGACCGCCGGGCTAGCCATACCCTTGGCATAGAGCCGGGATCGTACCTG
>JAIOSI010000182.1 GCA_021107695.1 bacterium | reverse complement strand
GTACTCATTATCTGAAGAATAACAGGGACACGGCATGTCGTGTCCCTACAATCAGGGTAACTTCCCATGAACGACACCTCCAAAGACTCTCAGATGGTTCGGCAGTGGAAGATTCTGCGCAAACTGGAATCGACTCAGCTGGGCAGTACCCTGCGTGAGCTTGCCGATGAACACGACGTGGATGTACGCACCATCCAGCGCGACCTCCGGGATATTGAAGCGGCGGGCTTTCCGCTCTACGACGAAGCTGAGGGCAGCACAAAACGCTGGCGGCTGCTAATTAACCACCACGGTCTCAAGGCGTTTCGACTCACCACTGGTGAGGCATTCGCCCTTCTCGTGGCGGAAGATAAGCTGGGCGAGCTACGAGATACCCCCATCGGCGAGGCGTACCAGTCGCTCACCCGGAAAGCCCGGCAGGTTCTGAAGCCTCTGGAAAAGCAGAGCCAGCCGATCACCGAGGCTTACATAGGCAAGGAGCCGATTGCCCGCGATTACTCCGCCTGCGGGGAAGAGTACAAGGTCATCTTCTCGGCGATTAACCGCCGCGCCCTCCTCGATCTGCACTACTACTCGGCGTGGAACGATGAACTGACGGAGCGCACCGTTGCTCCGCTGGGGTTCTGGAACGCCGGGGGCGAGGTCTATCTGCTGGCGTTTTGCTATACAAGAAATGAGGGGCGGAGCTTCCGTCTCGATCGGATTCGCAGGGTTAAGCCGAGCAAAGCGGAGCTTCTCTGGCCGGAAGACTTTGATAAGCAGGAGTTTGTCAGCCACAGCTTTGGTCCGTGGATCGGCGATGCTGAGGAGGTTGTCCTGCGCTTTGCTCCCGGCATGGCGGACTATCTCTCCAACCTGAAGGTTCACGAGTCCCAGCAGTTCTCTCTCCGGGACAACGGTGAGATTGAGCTGTTTCTCGATGTCGTCCCTTCGCTGAGTCTGCTTTCATGGGTGGCGGGTTTTGGCGGCGATGTCCGGGTCGTCAAGCCGGAACACCTGCGAGAGCAGCTGGCAAGCCTGCACCAGCGGGGGTTGTCGGCAAACGAGGTGTAAGGGGTCGATGTTCACGAGGTTTTGATGTTTTGTAGGGGCGCAGCGTGCTGCGCCCTTTATCATATACGAAAAGGGTACGGCATGCCGTACCCCTGCATCGTCAAAATCATACCTGTGAGCGACCAGCGGGAGCGGGCGATCTCAGGGTGTTCTGGGCGAAGCCCAGTCCTGTGGTGCAGCGCACTGCGCTGCCGCTGCCTATCGAGTTATTACCGCGCGCTTTGTTAGCGTGCCTTCGCTGGTCTCCAGGCGGTAGAGATAAACCCCCGCCGGGATGTCGGCGACCTCCCAGCCGACGGTGTGGCGACCGGCGGTCTGCTCACCGGAAATCAGTGTGGCGACCCGTCGTCCGGCAAGGTCGTAAACCGTCAGCGAGACCTCACCCGCGGTGGGCAGGGCGTACTCAATCCGCGTCAGGTTGGTGGCAGGGTTGGGGTAGCTCTGTGCCAGGCTCAGGTGGGGAGAGCCGGTCAGCTCGCCCTCGACGTAGTCCTTTGTACCCACAAAGACCTGACAGGGTAGCCCGGAGGCTAGTTCTGCGGCGGTGAGGTTCACCGAGTCAGTAGCCAGCAGGTCAACGCGCCGTCCCGCCGGGGTCTCCATCACGGCGATGAAGTCGGTCGTCCAGCCGTTCTCCATGTTCCAGGAGAGCGTCGCCGACGCTTCAGCCTCGCAGTAGAACTGCCAGGTCGCGCCTTCACTGTACGGCGCGCGGAGGTCGGTGGAGTAGAGACCACCACCGTGGGGCCAGCCGTTGTGGTTGAAGTAGAGGTTCGGTCGCCCGGCAAGGGAGGGCGGATCGTGGCGTTCGAGGGAGTCGTCGTAGCTCCCCGCCGTCGGGTCAACCCCCAGGCGATGAAGACTGTCGCCACCGACCTCGTTCTCTAGCTGGAAGGCGAGTCGCCAGCTCTCGGAATCTCCCCAGCCAGCAGTGGTGGTGGCAGCTGCGTTCAGCAGGTTGGAGCTGAGCGGAGTGGTTGGCTCTGCTGAGAGAGCAACCTCTGGCAGGCGTAGCTCCGGAAGTGAGTCGGAGCCGACCTTCCCCGCTGGCTGTGAAACTGTCAGCGTTGCAGGGTTCGGTTGTCTTGATGAACTAACGACGGCCTGCGCCGGGATGTAGAGGGAATCGGCTTCATCAGCCCAGAGCCAGTAGCCAACCTTCGAGGCAAGCTCCGTTACCGTGGCGTAGTCGCCGTTTAGTCACTCCAACGGCTCCTCGGTGTTGTCATCGATATTGGTGTAGCAGTCCGCCCAGTTCACGTTGAAGAGGTAGGGGCTGCCGATGAGGTTCCAGCCCGCGTCAAGCGCAATATCAAAGTCCAATCCGGTCAGGATGCTCTCCACCTCGGTCAGGGTCAGCTCGCTGAGACCGTTCTTCGTGATAATCCACCAGGCATCGCCCGCCTGGAGGTCGAAGTTATCGGTATCCGGATTGAACTCCATGTAGTCGCCGGAGCTGTTGTTCCAGGCAAAAAGCCGCCAGTTCGCCGGATCATAGCTGCCCAGTTCATCGCCGAGCTGGTAGTCAGGGTTGCCGCTTCCGATAAAGAAGAATGGAGTGCTGACCAGGCGGTAATCGCTGACCTCGCTTCCCACTGGCAGGGAGAAGGGGAAGGTGTACTCGCCGAAGTAGGTGTATATCTTCATGGCATAGCTATTGTTCGGCATTCCGTCGGGGAACCAGCTGCTGCCGTCGGCGTTCTCGGCATAGAAGCCGTACTCCAGCCCACTGACAAATCGGTCATCCCAGGGCAGGTCATAGCTCCAGCTAAGTCCGCCGCCATCATCGGTCATCGAAGTCGTACTCCAGCTCCCCATGTCCCCGCCGGGGAGGTAGTACAGCGTTACTTCGTCGGCAGCCTGTCCGAGCAGACCACAGGTGATGGTGTTTGTCTGGTTGTAGGCCATCGTGGTGAGGTAGTCGTGGTTGGGGTCGAAGGTCGGAGCGTCGGGGTTTGCCCAGTTGATGGTAAGGTCGTAGAAGATCGGGGTCTCGTGTTGGTTTGTCGTCATCAGGGATAGCTGGTACTGGAAGTACTGCTCGCCATCGGTAACGTAGTCGCTCAGGTCCTGACCATCATCCGCCGAGGTCCAACTGCCCATGTTGGCGGAGTCGTTACTTGAGCGAATCTCCACGACAAGAGATGTGGTACCGGGCAGGTAAAGGTCAAAGTCAATCACGCCCCAGTCATGACCAGTCATGCCAACATCGAGGATCGAACTTTCGAGGAAACCAGTGGGGGCGTAGCCAACGATCTCGTACCAGTTAAGCTCCGGACCGCGGCAGGCGACGACATCTAAAAGCTGGGAGTGGGTGAAGTCGCCAAAGCCTACAGAAACGGCGTTGGTCAGGTTGACATCAATTGGATGCTCTGCCCAGCTTGGATTCGGAGTCCCATCATTCTCCCACCAGACAACCTCATTGACGTGAAAACCCACGGCGACAACATCCATATCGGCATCGAGATCGGGATCGAACACCCGCAGGCTTTGAACACCATCCATGTCGGTTGCGCTGATGTAGGAGACAGCTCCCCAGCTATCGTTGTAGGCGTCAATATTCTCCCACCAGTAAACATCATCAGGACCAGAGCCAGCCTGGGCACAAGCAACCACATCGGGATCGCCGTCGCCGTCCATGTCAGCAGCCAGAACCTCGGTTGTGGGCAGTGTATCGTCTATGACTGTTTCAAAGTGAGTATCCCAATTTATGCCATCTCCCGATAAGTTCTCGTGCCACAGGACTTCTGTGCCGCTTGTTTGTTCGAGACAAACAACATCAAGGTCGTTGTCGCCGTCAAAGTCAGCCATATCAATGGCAATGCAGTCGCCGAAGCCATAGTGGGCAGTGATATCCCAGGAGAGGGCATCGCCGTTAATGTTCTCGTACCAATCGGTAAGCTGGCTGGCAGCGAAGATGTCCAGGTCGCCATCGTCGTCAATATCACCGACCTTGATGTCTCTTCCTCCCGCAAAACCACCATTAATGTCAACCTGTGTCCAGCTGGTTCCGCCACCGTTATTCAGCCAGATATGGACGTAATTTGTGCCTTGCATTCCAATAACATCAAGACCATTCACCCCATCCATATCGGCGACAATTAAATCCATCAGGGGTACGCCAGCCCAGATTCCGTTGTTAGTCCAGCTGGTTCCGTCGCCGTTCACATTTTCATACCAGGACAGAGCATCTGCGGTGTCATCAAAAAGAACGATGTCATCGTCACCATCGCCATCCATATCACCACCGGCGGTCAGGGCAAACATCGCCCCGCTTGAATCGACACTGTACTCTACTATTGGAATCTCATTGCCCTCCAGAAAGACCTCGCCGGGCTTGCCGAACCACTCAATCTGACCGCCCTGATACCACTGGTCGCCCCAGTCGGTAACCTGCCCCTGAATCCCACCGCCGCCTGACCAGTCGGTCTGTTCGGCACTCTGCGCGAAGGAGCCGCTCACAAAAAGCCCCACGAAGAGGAGGCTCAGAATCAAAAGGTTTATTCGCCGCATAATCGTCCTCTTAGTCTGGAGAAACGAAGTACCACACAACCTGCCCGCCACAGTATAGACGAAAAACAAAGCATCTTCAAGGCAGCAGTAATAAACGGCGGGGATTTTTGCCGATGAGGCAATCCCCTCCCTACATTAACTGCTCGCGTTATGCTAACGCTCTATCGACTGATCACTGCTCTCCTGGTAATTGCCTCGCCTGCTGCCTCAAGGCGGAGCAGGTAAACTCCCGTCGCGGCAACTGAGCTATCCCAGCTTACGGAATGTCGTCCGGCGGTCTGTTCGCCAGAAACCAGTGTCTCGACCAGGCGACCAGCTACATCGTAAATATTCAACTCCACGACCTCAGCCTGAATTAACTCGTAGCTGATGGTCAGAGCGTCGCTTGCAGGGTTGGGGTACGGATCACTCAGAGTCAGCTCGCTCGCTGCTCCCTGAACGACTACTTCACTCGGACCAAAGCGGCTGACTGTGCCGTCGGCTTCCGTAACCTCAAGCCAGTAGGTGTACTCCACGCCAGCCTTGGCGGAGACATCGAGCCAGCTCGTCGCCGAACCGGACAGTTCACCACTCAGGACAACTGTATCATTTTGGGACAGTGGTGTCCCATTTTGGGTCAGTCCACG
>JAIOSI010000188.1 GCA_021107695.1 bacterium | reverse complement strand
TTACGATGCCCGAATGGACGCGATCAAGGTTATCCGGGGTGGATTGACCGATCCGGAGATCATCACCATTGACCTGATGGCGACCCTGGACGATGGTGACTTCTCACAGAACATCGCCGTGTATCCCGGCGACATCGTTTACGTTCCGGCGACCCTGCTCTACGAGTGGAACAAGCTCATGTCTCGGGTCCTGCCCTCGCTCTCTCTGGTTAGAAGCACGCTGGATATTACGACGGGGGATTACTAGGCTGAGCCTTTAAGGTCGGTAAAGACTGTAAGTTGCAGGGGCGGGTGTGTACACTTGCCAATTGGATGGACGAGGTACATCCTCCGCCACAAGCAGTTTTGCGAGTTTCGCACAGTTTCCATCTAAAGCAGCTGGTCTTCAGCGGCTAACTGCCAGATCCAACAACTGTCTTGTGTTGCGATAATCCCCCAACCGTAAAAAACGAAACCGGTTTACCAGGTATGGCTGAAACCCAAAAAGATAACTTTCTGATCAACATCTTCGGTATCCTCTGGCGCGGTAAGTGGATTATCGTGGTCTGCGGGATTGTTACCGGAGCGGCGGTCTTTCTCTTTGCCATGACGATGACTTCGGTCTATTCGTCCACCATCACCGTTCTGCTACCGCAGAACCAGGCGGGAGGAATGGGGATGTTGGGGATGCTCTCCGGCATGGGCAATCTCGGTGGTCTGATGCCGACCTCCGTTGATCTCGACGCGGCGATTATGACCTCCGGGTCGGTACTGGAGGAGGTCGCTGTTGAGTACGGTCTGCTCGCCGATACCGGAGATATTCCTCTCAATGGAGATAAAACCCCATATCTGGCTGACTTCCACGCCAACTCCACCGCTTCGGGTAACGACTATACCTTTGAGTTTCTCAACGACGACGGCGACTATATCGTCTATGGCTCACGGGGACGCTTCGTTGGCTCCGGGGCAAACTTCGCCCGCTTCAACGGCAACGGTCTGAACTTTGTGATGGCGTGCTACTCTCCGGTTGCTGGCGATAGCTTTGAGGTCGAGCTGATGAATGTTTCCGGAGCCGCCAAGGTTCTCGCAGATACGATCTCTGCCAGCCCCTCTACCGGAGATACGATTGAGGTTTCTTCAGAGGGTTCTTCCCCGGCGATGGCACAGAACATCGTTACCGCCGTGGTCAACAAGTACATCGAGCGCACCGAGACCTACCAAGCCGGCAGCACCGGTCAGCTACGTTCCTTCCTGGAGAATAAGGTCAACGAGCTTGAAGCGAAGATGGAGAGTGCTGCTCGAGAGTTAGCTAAGTACGCCGTTGAGGAACAGATTTTCGACCCGGAGAAAGAAACCACCACGGCTCTGGAGCTGATGGGGGCGCTGGAGGAACAGCGGTTGTTGACGAAGATTCGGCGGCAGGTCGTGGAAGAGCTGATTGCCGCTGGCGCGTTGGACGAGGCAAGCATGATGGTCGGCGCGCAGTCGGCGGCTCTCGCCGGAGTCGTTGTCCCGGCAACTTCTCAACTTGAAGTACAGCTTGATACCCTCAATACCCAGCTGGCGGCACTGCTCACTCGCTTTACCGAGGAACATCCCCAGGTAATCGAGCTGCAAGGTTCCATTGAATCCATTGAGAAGCAGCTGCGGGAAAAGCAGATGAACCTCCTCGAAGGCACCCTGGAACAACTGCGTACCACCGAGGTGTCGCTCCAGAGAGAGGTGGATAATTCCTTCGACAAACTGTCGGAAAGACCGGATAAGTATATTGATTACACGAAGTTAGAGATGAAAATCAGCGGCTATCGAGAGGTCTATAAGTTCCTGATGGCGCAGTACGAGCAGGCGCGCCTCGATGAGCAGAAGGCGATCTCAAATCGCGGGATTCCCCGGATTGTCTCTCCGGCGAGCTATGAATCCAAAGCTGTCCGCCCCCGTAAGATGATCTATGGTCTTGCCGGAGGAATCCTGGGCGGCTTCATCGGCATTGGTCTGGCGTTGAGTCGGCACTACTTCCGTCGCACCCGCTTCTTTGGTCGGCTGAGAGACGAAATGTCTCGAAGAGACGAATACAAAGCAGAGCGGAAGGGACGATAATCAGCAGGGGCGTTTTGAACGCCCCTTTTGCAACGCACCGCGTTGCATCACAGTTTTGCGGCTAACAAACACCGCAGTGGAATATCAACTCCCACACTTGGGTAACCACACCGTAGGGATACGACATGCCGTACCCCTACAAAGCTCAAGAGTAATATAAGCTCACCTCACAGATACGAGGTTAAAATGCCGACCTATCCACTGGAAAAACTCTGGGCGTTGGAACTCTTTCGTCGTGAGCTTAAAGGTCTCGGTAAGCAGCGGGCTGCCCTGGCAGAGGAACGAGAGGAGCGGGAGCGGCTTCGCCAGCAGGCTGATCAAAAGCACAACGAACTACACGAGCGAAAGCTTCGCCTGGCGATAGACCAGCAGAAGCTGGAGATGGATGTGGAGAAGCTGACCACCCGCCAGCAGAAACATCGGAACCAGCTGCTCTCCGCATCGAACAATCGAGAATACTCCACGCTGCTCTCGGAGATCAAGCACGATGGCGAGCGACAACGGACGGTGGAGGAGCGGATTCTGGAACCGATGGAACAGCGGGAAGAGGTCGCTGGGGAGTTTGAGCGGAGCGAGGAAGAGCTGTCCGTGATCAATTCTCAAGGGGAGCAGCGGGAAAAAGAAACCGCCGCCGAGGAGCAGCGGCTGAGCGAAGAGGCTGACCTGAAGCAGCGCGGGCTGGCGAAGCTGGTCGCTCAACTGGACGACAACACCGCCCGCTTCTATCGGCGGATACACGATACCGGTCGTCCAATCTGCGCCGAGCTTCGGGAGCGTGCCTGTAGCGTCTGTGGGGTCGAGCTGCCCAGTCAGGCGGTCAGCGAGGTTCTCAACGGCAAGGCTCGGCAGTGCGAGTCCTGTGCCGCGATGCTGGTTGACCCGGAGAGCGCGAGTCAAGGTCGGGCAATCATCCGCAATCTGGAGAAATCATGAGCGATGAACGCCCCGGACTGGGCGCGTTGGTCAAGAATCCGTTCATGGGTCTGCTGCTGCTGGGTTTAATCAGCGGAGCGGCTCTCCTCGCCTTTGCCATTGAACCCTGGGTCGGCTGGACGATTGTCGTTCTGGCGGTGCTGATGCTGCTCTGGCGATTCCTCCGCTGGCTGCGGATTCGTCAGCTGCGTAAGGGGTAACCCAGCGCATTAATCCACCAGTCGCTTGATGACCTCGTCGGCGAAGCGGTTCACCAGTCGTCCGGCGATTTTCTCCGGCAGCTCCAGGCGAATCCGTTCGCCAAGCAATAGCCAGACCTCCAGCCGACAGACCACCCGGTCGGTCTCCCGCCGCAGGTACAGCACCAGCAGCGAAGCCAGCACCGTGGCGGCTCCGAGGAGCAACCGCCATAGCCGGGGAAGCGGAACCAGCCAGATTAAGGCAAGTAGTCCCAGTAGGACGAGCATTGCCACAATCAGCTTTATCGGTCCGCCCTTCGCCTCGCTCCGCGCCTTTACGGTGGAGATCTCCTCCAGCGAGAAGCGACGATACCCGGTAATCGAATCGCTCAGACCGTAGAGATGCAACGCTTCTGTCGTTAGTACGGCATCCGGCTCTTCGGTGGAGAGCCGTTCTTCATTGCCGATGTCCCGGCGCAGGCTGATCGCCTCTGCGGGGAAATCGTCGGGAAATCTTGGTGGGTTATTCTCGCTCACTCTGGGACCTTTGCTAACTTGGCTTTTCTCTGGTGCTTCTGAATCTTCGTATTGTGTGTCAGCGGAGAGGTTTTGACTTTGAAACAAGGGGTTTTAACCCCTTGGAAAAAGTGAAGTACGTGTCAAATCCGCAAGGGGCTGAAGCCCCTTGTCTTAGACATGAAGGAATCCACACTCCGGCGGAAGTTTCACTCCCACAGCTCCTCGGCGGAACGAACCGCCCGGCGCAGTCCGCTGACCTCCGCCTCGGTGGAAAACGCCAGCCGCTCCAGCTTGTCCAGCATCTCCTCAACCATCGAGCAGCTCCCCGATACCGTGGAGAAGGCGAGGGTGAACCGCTTCACATCGGTGGTCGAGCCAACCTCCGCCACGGCAACATGATAGCGAGAGACGGCTCGATCCTTCAGGGAGCGAACCGTCCCGCGTCGGTCTTTCAGGCTGCGCGCGCTGGCGAGGTAAAGCTCGACCTCCAGCACTCCGATATACAGCATCGGGTTAGCCGTCCCGCCGGGCTGCCAGCATCTTGACCAGAGCGTAGATGCCAATCCAGACGACACCGACCACCAGGACGACCAGGGCGATCTCCGGCGGCATTCCCATGTATTCCATGCCAAATACACCAGCCAGCAGACCGAACAGACCGACCACGGCAATGCCGATTCCGATACTCAGGACGATACTTCTTCTGCGTGCCATAGAGGTTCCTTTGTTTGGGTGAGGTTTTGTTAGTTCTTGTTCTTCGCGGCAACAACGATGCCGAGGATGATCAGCACCGCGCCGATGCCGAGGAAGATGTAAAAGAGCCAGCCGGGTAGCAGCAGCCCGCCGATAGCCAGTCCGTAGTCGGAGAACATCGGCATTATCGTGCCGATGAGTCCGACGATGAGGAACCAAAGTCCGGTCTTCCAGTTGAAAAAGCGCATGTTTATCTCCCTTTGAGGTTGTTAACGAATAAGGCGATTATAGCTGAAGACTGGTGAAACTTACAGAGGGATAATCACTCAAAACTGGATCAGCGGAGCATCAATAGGTGTAAATTACATCGAATCTGTCATCTGGCTAAGAAGGAAGGCGGTGGCGGCAGCTTGAAGCTGCTTTCACCTGGGCGAGGCAGACACCCAGATACGCTAGCTGGAAAAACAACGGTATCTCCTTGCGAAATAAGAGATTATAATATCTGAAACCAGCCGTGAAAGACCCCCGCACCGTCAAATTAACCGAGCCTCTGCCACCTTTAGCCGTCCTTGAAGTGGCCACTATTGCCTTTCTTCGGAACAGCCAGTTTCCGCCAGGCGATAAAATCACCAGGCATTGCATCTAACAACCGCGGAATACGCTGCCAAACTCCACAATTTCCTTTTTCAGAGGCCGTGGAAAAAGCCGAATAAAACATAACCGCACGAGGACGGATACGACCTTTTTCTATCGGTATGGAAGCAAGGGCATTAGGGGCCGCCTTTTGCAGCAGAAAAAAAGCCAGACCTGAACAGTCAAGGGCATACAGGCCGATTTTTTCATCTACTTTTGTCCTGTGACTGTAACGAGTAATTTTAAGGTTGGCAATGACCTTGCCGGCTTGAGCCAGTATCCGCTCGGAAGCAGCTTTGTGAAATGCCACGCTTTGAACTTCAAGACAAACAAAGAGCAGGGCTGTAATCGAAAGTGCAACAATTACTGAAATAATTTTTTTCATTTTTTTTATTGGTTTTGTTAAAGACTATTTATAGTTTTTATGTCAACTTCTTATATTACTTTATTTATGTTTTAAGTCAAACAGTTAAGACTTATCGCATGAAATATTCCTTTTATGTATTCGCTTTAGCATTGCTCTTGCTTACATTTCATGCTATTAGTTTTAAGTTGGTTTTTCCTTAAGCAAATAAATAATAAAAACGGCAAATAAAATTTGGAGGAAAATAGAATGAAAAGAAAATTCGTTATAATTTCTATTATAGCTGTTGCGATTTTTGTGTCCGGGTCAATAATATTTAATTCAGCGGCAGATGCGAAAGAAAGATTGAAGATTAGTTGTTCTGCACAAATTTATGAGGCATTGGGAAAAAAAATGATGCCTGAATTCAGAAAGGCAACTGGAATAGAAGTTGACCTATATATTTGTTCTTCTTATATATCCGTGAAGCGTCTTATTAACGG
>JAIOSI010000019.1 GCA_021107695.1 bacterium | reverse complement strand
GGCAGTGCTGCTGCTGGTCGGCGGAGCCGGACTGGTATTGATCAGGTCATGGGGACGCTGGGGTGCGGTGCTGGGCGGGGTTGTTGTGCTGATTCCAGCGGCGTACGCGCTGATTGTGAATACGATTGCCCGGCGCACCGACTGGGTCTGGGCGGGGGCTGCCATCGGCTCAATCCTGCTGAGTTACGCCTTCACGACCCACCTGGGACTGGTATTTAGAAAACGACAGGAAACCTAAGCCAGCGGAGCGGCGTAGGGAAGAGGCTGCGGAGCAGGTTAAATATCTGGAGGTAGAAAATGGCTATCAACCGAGTAAATAACGCCCGACTGCTTTATGATAACGGTCAGTACACCGAGGCTCTTAACGAGCTTCGCATGGCGGTGGGCGAGGGACTGGTTTATCCAGACCTATATAATCTAATGGGACTCTGCCATTCCATGCGCAGTGAGCATAAGGTGGCTGTGGGCTACTTTCACAAGGCGCTGGAGCTTAACGCCGACTACGAAGAGGCACGGGTCAACCTGTCGATTACCTTGAGCGAGCTGGGGCAGTACGAAGAGGCTCATAAAGAGTTGGTTACCGTTTTCAAAGCATCCGAGGGTTCCGGGGATAAGACGAAGCAGCTCCACAAGGCTGTAATCGGCAGACTGGTTGATTCTTATCAGGAGCTGGCACGGCTGGAACTGGAGTTTGGGCGACTGGAACAGGCGCAGCACCTTATCGAGATCGCCCTGGAGCTGGCTCCCCGCTTCACCGACCTCCACACCATGCGAGCTTCTATCCTCCGGCGGCGGGAGCTTAACGACGAGGCGCGCAAGGCGGTCTCCAACGCGATTCTGATTAACCCACGCTACGACAAGGCGTACCTGGAGTTAGGGATTATCGAACTTCAGACGGGTGAGCTGGAAAAAGCCAAAGAACATTTTGAGAAAGCCCGTGAACTGAGCGGCGACGACGAGACCCCTCGCGTTGACCTCTACCTGGCGTATCTAAAGAGTCAGGCAGAGTAAAACCTGAGACCTTTGATTAACCCAACGTACTGGAATTATCACCAATAGAGTAGGTCGTTGACAGGTTACTGGAATATTCGTAACGGTATTTGAGTCAACGGGTTACATCGTGATGGTGATTTAACGCAAGCCGGACGAACAGATAAAGGTAAGTTATGCAAAAAGTTACACTTATCACCCTCGCTGTCAGTATCATCCTCCTGACTGGCTGTGCCGTGGATCTGCCCGACCTCTTCTCTCAGACCGCGAAGGAGTGGTTTGAGCTGGGGCAGGGCTATCAGGTCAAGGAGGACCACGAAACCGCCCGCCGTTGCTACGAGAACGTGATGGTGGTCTATCCCTCCAGCAAGTACGCCGACGATGCCCAGTTTAATCTCGGTCTGGCGTACTACAACGACGAGCTTTATCTGGAGGCGCAGGCGATGTTCGAGGACCTCGCCGCCAGCTATCCCAACTCCGAGCTTGCCGATAACGCCCGCTACTACATCGGTCGCTGCTACTTCATGCGCACCCCGGATTACCAGCGGGACACCGAGCTGCTCCGGGCAGCCTCGGCGGAGTATCGACGCACCCTGAAGCTCTTCCCCGGCACAGAGCTGGCAAGCGATATCAACGCCTCGATTAAAGAGGTCGAGGAGATCGAGGCTCGCAAGCTCGACCAGATCATCTACATCTATCGCCGGATCGATAAGCATCTCTCCGTCATCTTCTACGCCGACAAGATTCTTGCTGAATACCCTGATTCTTACTACATTGCCAAAAGCCTTTGGCGGCGTGGCGAGGCACTGCACGCTCTGGGACGTGATGAAGAGGCTCGGCTGGATTACCAGCGTGTTCTCGACGACTACCCTGATCACGATTACGCCAGCGACGCTCGCAGCAGCCTGGCGGCGTTGTAGTCAGCACGAGGTTCTATGCCCCCACGTTACGCCGTTTTTGGTGGCAGCTTCGACCCCGTTCACCTGGGACACCTGTTGCTCGCCGAGCTGGCTCTGGAGCAGCTGTCCCTGGAACTGGTCGTTTTCGTACCCGCCGCTCAGGGACCACATAAAGAGGTCGCCCCACGGGCAACCGATGGGCAACGCTTAGAGATGCTCCGCCTGGCTCTCGAAGACAGGGCGGAGTTTTTTTCTGTTGACGACTGCGAATTGAGGCGAGGCGGGGTCTCCTATACCATCGATACCATCCGTCTGCTCATCGAGCGGTGGGGTGAGCAGCCACATCTGCTGATCGGGGCGGACAACCTCAACGAGCTGCTGACCTGGCGGGAGATTGAGACCCTGGCGAAGCTGGTAACCTTCGCCTACGCTCCCCGTCCGGGAAGCTCGGTAATCGAGGAAAAGCCCCTGCCCAATATGCGCGTCAGAAAGATTGAGATGCCGCTCGTCGCGGTTTCTTCCGCAGAGATTCGCCATCGTGCCGCCACCGGACTGAGGCTGCGCTATCAGGTTCCGGAGGCGGTTCGTGATTATATTAAGAGGCACAGTCTCTACCGATAAGCCGGATAAAATTACAATTTTACTACCTTTGATTACAGAACAGGTTGAAATTAAAGGTTAAATCAGTTTACAATGGGGAGCGAATGCTACCTTACCAATTGAACTGGGGCTGGCTATGTCAACTCGCGTGATGGTGGTGGACGACGATCAGGACATTCGTACAATCGTCGAGGCTGTTTTCCTCCAGCAACAGTATGTGGTAAAGACCTGCGCCAGCGGCGAAGAAGCCCTGGAGGAGGTTGAAGAGTTCCAGCCCGATTTAATCATTCTCGATGTAATGATGCCCGGTCTGGACGGCTATCAGGTCAGCAAGCAGCTTAAAAAAGATTTTGAAACGGCGCATATTCCGATAATCCTCCTCACCGCCCGCCAGGAGCTTTCTGATCTGGAACGGGGAGTGGAGAGTTCGATTGACGATTACATTGCCAAACCATTTAACCATCGCGAGCTGATGGCGCGGTCAAAGATGGTTCTGGCGCGGAGCCGCTACCAGATGGGCTGCAATCCGCTCACTGGATTGCCGGGAAATCTGGAGATCGAGTACCGTGCCAAGGAAATGCTGCGCCTCGATGAGGAGAATGTTATCTTCTACCTCGATATTGACGGCTTCAAGGCGTACAACGATTACTATGGCTACGCCCAGGGCGACAAGGTCATCAAGCTGCTCTCTCATGTTCTCATTACCGTGGTTCGCAAGCACAGCTCTCCCGATGACTTCATCGGGCATGTCGGCGGCGATGACTTTATTGTAATGACAAAAGATAAAAGCTCCACTCCGTTGGCAGAGCAGTTCATCGAGCAGTTTGAGGAAAAGATAAAGGACTTATTCACCAAAGATGTCCTGGAGCAGGGTTATTACGAGATCCGTGACCGTACCGGTCGGCTCCGCCGCTACCCACCGCTGCTCACCCTCACCATCGTCATTGTCAACATCAGCAAGCGACACTTCGATAGTTACGCCGAGCTTTCCGGGGCACTCATGGAGCTGAAGAAGTTTGGCAAGCAGAAGCCGGGGAGTACGGTGGTTTATGAACGCCGCCACGATGAGCCGGAATAAACACAAAACCCTTCAAATTACATGCAATTACAACCTGGTCAGACTCTGACCCCCAGCGAATTTCTCGACAACACCAGCCCGACGGAGAACGATAAGCCGTCGGGCTGGTTTAGCTCGCAGCTGCCCCGACTCCGTCGCCGGGGCAGTCTGGTAGCGCAGGATTATTCACCTCACTGGCTGCTGGTTCTTCCCCTGGTGGCGAGGAAGAGTTGGGAAGAGACCCCCAGCGAGCGCACCCGGGAGGTGCAGCTACCGAAGATTCCCCAGGATCGCTGCCTGCTCTGCGGAAAGCCGCCTGTTGCCGCCGTGGAGATAAACTGCACCCACCGCATTGCCGGGGAGCAGCGGAAGCGGGAGCTTACCGTGCCGATCGAGCTGCCGTACTGCGAGGCTTGCCATAAAAAGCATTTCGTCGAGGGAACAGGGGCGGTGCGGCTGCGCTCGATCAACGTGGACGAGTGGCAGGAGTACACCTTTCCCGGCGGCTCGGTGGCGATGGGCTTCTCTCGGAAACTCAACAGCTTCCTCCTCCGTCTGCGGTTGCTGAGTCGGGAGAGCTTTCAACATCTTGTCCGATTCAATAAACAGTTGGTCGAAGAGACCGACTCCGAGCTGTGGCAGGTTGACTACGCCACCCTGGAGGCTCAGTGGCGGCGGATCTATCGAAAAACTGCGGGCTGGCTCTGGTTCGGGGCTGTTGTCAGCCTGGGGTTAGCGGTGCTGGGCTGGCTGACCGGCTGGACACGAATCGCCGCCAGCATAGCCTCAATCGTCGCAATGGGCTTGACCGGAATGGCGATGCTGTTCTCACATCGATTGCGGCATAAGAAGAAATAAAAACACGTCTTCCGGTCGTAGGGGTGAATCTTGTATTCGCCCTTTTTTGATACGACGAAGGGCAACCACAGGGGGTTGCCCCTACAATTGCGTTGTTGCTGTACTCGGATCTAGTCTTCGCGTTTCATCGACATCGCGAAGCCGATGATAGTGAAAACAAACCCCAGCAGCATCGTAATCGTGGTGATGGTTCCGATCATCTGCATATCGCCAGCGTTAAAGCTCAGCGGATCAATCATCAACATCGGGTTGGCAACCATCAGCAGGAACATGATCACCGACAGGCCAAACATCATGATGTTCTTCTCTACACTTTTGATCCAGGCAACAATGCCCATCAGAGCGGCAACCACGATCAAAACCAGCAGCAGGATTCCAAGAATACCCGCGCCTCCCATTCCCATACCTGGCATAGAACCGTCCTTTGAGTGTTTTTACGTGTAAGGGTTACGAAGGTTATTCCGTTGAAGAGCCGGAACCCTTCATCGCCATGATAAAACCGACGACATAGAACAGCGGTGAGGCAATCCCGACGATGGTTGCCAGAATCGCTGACTGGATACCGAGCATCCCCAGGATGAGCAGGAGCGCGGGGAGGAAGGTAGCGATACCGAGAAAGCCGAACTTCAGCTGTCCGGTAACGAACCAGGAGATGAGGCCGAGAACGCCACCGCCGATGGTCAGCACCAGCACAGCCCAGTAAAAAATGCTTGTGTAATCAATGGTAATCGTAAACATCTGCGTCTCCTGTTCAGGGGGGTAAAGTAGTGAATGTCCTTTCTACTCACACCAAGCGATTGTAGCAAAGAAATAGGCTTGGTGGCAAAGTGGCATTGAACAAACAAAAAAGGAGAGCCGGAATCCGACTCCCCCTTGTACCGGAATCACCGCGCTAGGCGGCTTCGATCTGGATCTTACGGGGCTTTGCCTCTTCAGCCTTGGGGATGGTGATGAGGAGAATCCCGTCTTTGTAGCGGGCGGAGACAGCATCGCCCTCTACCCGTTGGGGCAGGGAGAAACTCCGGGAGAAGCGACCGTACACCCGCTCAACCCGGTAGTAGTTCTCCGAGTCGGTCAGCTCTTCTTGTTTCTTTTCTCCCCGAATGGTCAGGATGTTGTTGTTGATGTCCACCTCGATCTCTTCGGCATTCACGCCGGGGAGTTCGCAGCGAACAATGAGATTGTCCGGGGTCTCGCTGATGTCCACGCGGGGAGCCCAGACAGCATCTTCTCTTTCGCCGTAGAAGTCGTCGTCCACGTTGCGGAAGAGGCGGTTCATCTCGTCCTGGAGGCTCATCCAGTGACGGAGGGGTTTGAAGCGTAGGATAGCCATTTCTCCTCCAGAGGTTGGTTTTGTGTAGGTTTGTTACCTCACCGACTATACGTCGCAACTTCTGTGCCAAGCTTGCACCAAATAGCTATAAGGCTGATTGGCATACTGTTGCGACTTTATAAACTGGTATGCCGTGGCTAGCGAGCAACGCCATTTCAGCACTGCGTGTCAATATGACACCACTGTCTTGGCTTGTTCGCGTTTCTCCGCTGTGGTAGAATAGTGCGGAGTTTGTGTGCGGTAACCTATACTTTTCGGAGAAAAACGTGATAACCCCATCCAGTTTTAGAAACGGGCTCAAGCTCCTCTTTAAGAACAAGCCCCACTCCATCGTCGAGTTCCAGCATGTGAAGCCAGGAAAGGGTCCGGCGTTCATCCGCACCAAGCTGCGCGACCTGACCACCGGCTCGCTCTTTGAGCATAAGTTTCGCAGTAACGATAAATTAGAACAGATCAACCTCGACGATAAAGATGCAACCTACACCTATCGCGATGGCGAGTTCTTCTGCTTCATGGACTCGGAAACCTACGAGGAGTTGCGCCTGACTAAGGAAGGTCTCGGCGACGCGATCAAGTGGATTACCGAGGGGATGGAGCTGTCAATCGTCTTTTACGATGGCGAGCCACTTACCGTTAACCTGCCCTCCGCCGTTGACCTGACCGTTACTCAGACCGACCCCGGTGAAAAGGGCAACACCGTTACCGGTGGCTCCAAGCCCGCCACTCTGGAAACCGGAGCCGTGGTGCAGGTTCCCCTGTTCATCACCGAGGGCGACGTGCTGCGGATAGACACTCGTACTGGAGAATACGTAACCCGCGTAAAAACATAAAAGTAGGGTTGACGACAGCATTCAGGCTGCTAGCCGTTTTGTCAAAAATCTTTGGAGAAGAACATGGACCTCAAGAAACTGAAACAGATTGTAAAGCTGTTCAATAGTGCCGGATTGACCGAGCTTAAGCTCGAAGGGGTTGATGGCGACTTCAGCGGTCTCGTCCTGAAGCGAGAAAAAGCGGAAGCCACCGTTACCCAGGTTGTAACATCGGCACCAATGGTCGCCGCTGCGGCTCCGGCAGCTGAAGCAATAACCGCCGCCGCAGCTCCACCAGCCGAGAGCAAGCCCGCCACCAACGAGGAGCTGATCTATGTTACCGCCCCGATGGTCGGTACCTTCTATACCGCTCCCAGCCCGGACTCTCCGATCTATGCCAAGGTTGGCGACAGCATCGGCGATGAGACCGTGGTCTGCATCGTCGAGGCGATGAAGGTCATGAACGAGATCGAGGCCGAGGTCTCCGGCACCATCGTCGAGATTCTGGTGAAGAACGCCGAGCCGGTGGAGTTCGGACAAAAGCTCTTCGCCGTCCGCCCATAAGCAACGCGGTGTGTTTTGCACGAAGGTTAGGGGTGCAGCGTGCTGCTCCCTTTTTTCTCCCGGCGAGGGGTTGTAGATGTTTAGCGAGCTGCTGGGACTGTTCATTGATCGTCTGATCTTCTGGACGCTGCGCCCGGCGCGGGTCTCTCGGTCGAGCAACCGGGAGGAACTAACCGAGCTGGCACGGCTGAATCTCGCCACCGAGACAGAGCGACTGGTGAACACCCCTGCGAAGATTGAACCACGCTTTGACAATGAACTCAGCAACAAATCCGGCGACAGGCAGAATCGCTTCCGACGGCTGACCTTCTCCAGTCCGTTACCCTCTGGGGCAGAGTTCAACGACACCGTACGAGGGCGGCTTTATGGAGAGATAAAGTCCGGCGGTCGGGTGTTGGTTTACCTCCACGGCTGGCTGGAGCCATCGCTCATCGTCCCGCACAATCTCGCTCCGCTGATTACCGAATCCGGCGGCGCGCTATTGGCTCTGCAGCTGCCCTGGCACATGAGCCGCTGCCCGGTGGGGGAGCATTCCGGAACGTCCTTCCTCTCCGGCGACCTGCCCCGCTCCTGGCGTTCCTTTCAACAGGCTCTGGCGGAGCTTACCGCAGTTATCACCTGGGTCAGAAGGCAGGGAGCGACAGTCTCGACGATGGGAATGAGCCTCGGCGGGCTGATTCAGGGACTTTTCAGCGTTTATCAGCAAGAATCACCACAGAGAACAGTGCTGCTGGTTCCGGCGAGCCGTCCGGCGGCGATTCTCGACTTCTCCATCCTGCCCAGCCAGATTCGGACAGACGTCGCTCGCCAGGGATTGGTCGGCGAGAATATCAACCCCTTCCTCAATCTCCTCGACCTGACAAAGAAAACGCCCCGGCAGTCGGCTGATTCCCTCCTCGTTGTC